>JAJZGF010000111.1 GCA_021805025.1 Acidobacteriota bacterium | reverse complement strand
ATTTGTTGTGGTGGACTGAGTCTAGAGGGTGTTATGAAGTTGCGAGTGTGATGAGCCTGCTGGTCATGAGGATGGCGAAGGCGATGAAATGTATTCCTTTGAGAGTTTGCGGGAGTCGTTCATAGTCTCTGGCGAGTCTTCTGAAGCGTGCGGCCCAGGCGAAGGAGCGTTCGACGACCCACCTGCGCGGCAGCAGCACGAAGCCTCGTTTGGCCATGGGGTGCTTGACGACCTCGAGCCGTATGCCGTGCTGTTGTGCGGCGTCGGCGGCGCTTGGTCCGGTGTATCCCTGGTCGACGTAGGCCAGTTCCACCGTGCTGCCGGTGACATGCTGGACCTGTTCGGCCAGCGGTGCGACCTGATCCCGGTCGCCCTGATCGGCTGGGGTGACGGTCAGGGCCAACAAGTGGCCGAGCGTATCGACGGCGATGTGCACCTTGGATCCCTTGCGCCGCTTGGCTCCGTCATAGCCGGCGCGAGCACCTGACTCGGGCGTGGACTGTAGCGTGCGGCTGTCGATACAGATCGCGCTCGGCTGGCCCTTGCGCCCGGCCCACTCGCGGGCAATCGACTGGACATCCGACACCAGGGCCTCGAATACCCCAGCGTCCAGCCAGCGACGAAACTGCTGATACACCGCAGCCACGGCGGAAGATCGCCCGGAATCATGCGCCACGAACAACCACTCCGTGCCACGTACCGAACCGCGTCGAACACATCCCGTAGTTCATGCTCCCGCTGGCCCGCATCCTCGCGGCACAACAACAAATACGGCAACACAAACCACCACTCCTCATCCGTCACATCAGACGGATAGACCTTCCGAGACTTGCCCATCCTTCCATGCTCAAGAAAAAACAACACGCCGCAAAGACTCTAAGTTGGTGCGAAGTTCATAACACCCTCTAGGTACTATGCATACCAGCTGAAATGGGTCGGTGGTGACACTTGCTGGCTTAGCTTTTGCCTGTCTCGGGGTCTAACGGCTCTCTGAACTCCATGTCGCTATCCAAGGGTATTGCGGAAGTCGAATTAGCTGGCGTCCTGAGAACTTTGCTCAAATCCTTACGATGAGCCCTTGGGTTACTAAAGGAGGTTACGAAACCCTTTGTATTCGTGAGAGTTATTCAATTGATTATTAAAAACTTCAAACTGTTTCAGTTCTTATTGTGACCATACTCTAAGGATATGCCTGCACGAGGACTCAAGCCGTCTGGTCGAATCCCGCTTCTCGAAGAAGGGCAGGGTCACGCCCTTTACCTCATGCCAGACGGAGTTCACAGAGCAACGGAAAATGTTCAACACAGGCTGACTCACGCACCATCTCCAGGTCTTCCTCGAAGCATCGATAAGCAAGAATTGTTGGCCATTGGCTCCTCGAAGAAGCAGAGTCATATTCTCGAATCAAGACGGGCACCACAATGAGCCATCTATCAGAATACTTTCTCGCTGCCACTCTCTTGGCAGGTGCGGCACAAGCCGCGCCAATCCCTTCCACGAACGCCACGACGACCTATCATTGGGTGCAGGTCGACGGAGTCAAGATCTTTTATCGGGAGGCAGGGCCAAGTGATGCTCCAACCATTGTGTTCTTGCACGGTTTCCCGTCGTCGTCGCGCGAGTTTAATACGGTCATTCCCATGCTCGCAACGAAGTATCATCTGATTGCCCCGGATTATCCCGGGTTCGGTCTCAGCGATACGCCTTCTCCGACCGCCTATACGTACACGTTTGATCATCTTGCCCAGACGATGAGTGATTTTCTTGAAGAACTGAAAATCACAAACTACACCCTGTATCTTCATGATTACGGTGCGCCAATCGGATTTCGCATTTCTCTGGCACACCCTGATCGACTGCGTGCGCTTATTGTCCAGAATGGCAATGCCTATAAAGAGGGTCTAGGGATCAAATGGGGCAAGATTGCTGAATACTGGACAGATCCAAAAGCTCATCCCGAGGTGCTGAACGCTTTTCTGTCATTCGAGGCCACCAAGGAGCGGCACGTTGCTGGAACGTGCCATCCGGATCGCTACGATCCGGATACCTGGATTAGCGAGTATGCCGATCTTTCGCGGTCGGGTCAGCGTGAGATCCAAGCAGAGCTACTCTATGACTATCGGAACAACGTCGCCTCGTACCCCAAGTGGCAGATGTGGCTCCGTGACCACCAACCCCCAACCCTCGTAGCTTGGGGCAAGAACGACCCCTCCTTTATCGCACCGGGAGCTGAAGCCTTCAGGCGAGACCTTCCGCATGCAGACATACACCTGCTCGACGCCGGGCACTTCGCACTGGATGAAAAGACCGATGAGATTGCAAACCTGATCCTTCAGTTCATGGCCAAGCTTCCTGGTTGAGAACTGGGATCATAAGCACCGCATAAGCTTTTGCATCTTTTGCAGCGTCGGAACAAAATCGCAAACACTAGGCGAAAAATCGTTCGAATGCAACGTCTGTGGATGCGGAGTTGCTGTTAGTGGTCGGGTAAGGCAAGACTGGAACGTTTGAGGTAGCGCATGGCAATGATGAAGAAAACGGAGTCCTCACCCTCGGCCCTTCGTCTTGATCACAAGCATCCGCTTGCGATCCGCTGGATGCATTGGCTGAATTTCCCCATACTCTTTCTCATGATCTGGAGCGGTCTCCTGATTTATTGGAATGACTCTGACAATGCTTACCAGCATCCCCACGCGGTCTACCGCATCGGTATAGGAAAAATTACTTTTTTTCGCTTCTTCCCAGAATGGTTCTGGAAAGCAATCAATGCACCGTACCACGTGACCCAGGGACTGGGGCACCATTTCTTTTTCATGTGGATCTTCGCAGCGAATGGGATCGCGTATGTCGCATTCCTGGCGTTCTCTGGGGAGTGGCGGTTTCTCATCCCGCAAAGGCGGAGCGTGCGGGATGCTATCCAGGTCACGCTGGTCGACATGCACCTTTGTAAAGGCCTGCCACCGCAGACTAAGTACAACGGCGCACAGCGCATCGCCTATACATCTGTCATCTTGATGGGCTTAGGCATGCTGATCACTGGCCTTGCCATTTACAAGCCAACGCAGTTGCACCTTCTAACCTCGGCTCTCGGAGGTTACGAGATGGCGCGTTGGGAGCACTTCTGGATCACGATGGGCTTTGTTGGGTTTTTCTTCATTCATGTGGTGCAGGTGATCCTTGCGGGATGGAACAACTTTCGAAGTATGGTAAGCGGCCGGGAGATCAAGAAGGAAGAAGACGTGTCACTCGAAGCAGAAAGAAGGTCATGGTGATGCCAGAGTCAAACCAGCAGGAGTCATTCAATCCCAAAGAGACGCCGTCTGCGACACAAGCAGAGGGAAACCTACAGGCGGGTGCCGAAGTTGAGACCGAAGCAAAGACGGCTGCTCCTCCAGTGCGACAAGCTGAGCTGGCCGCTGTAATCGAGGAACGGGCCGCTGAAGAATCTGTTCCTACTGTCGACGAGAAGGTCGAGGAGCGCAATGCTGCAGTCCTCGCCGATTCGGGGCGGCACACGCGGCGGTCGTTCGTGGTGGCAGCCGCAGCTTCGGCCGTCGGGTATGGGGTCTACCGCTGGCTCGACCGTCTACCTGCGGAAGAGATGCAACCGGCGGGCTACCGAAAGGCTTTCGATACGAATGCCGCGATCTCACGCGCTCTCTTTGACGACAAGGCTTTGGCCCCGACCTACCCTCTCTCGGCCTCGCAGGATCTCAGGGTGAATGGCGTCTATGGACTTAAGCAAATGCTTGACCCAGCAAGTTATAGGCTTCAAGTGGTCGGTTCCGCTGTGCCAGTCTCGGACCCACGATACAGCCAGGATGTAACCGCCTGGAAGTACATCTATCTTGACGAGAAGACCATGGAGTTGCAGGGGCACGACACCAAGACTCCACCGCCTGCGGCTAGAACCGCCGAAAAGATGGCTCCCGCTTCGATGATGCAACACGCAACCGAACAACAGGACCGCATCGGACGTATGCCTCGCGGCAAGGAGGAAGCCGGGGAGAGCAGTTCGACACTTCCAGTGGGCACACCAGGACTGCTTCTGACAATAGAGGACATCCTAAAACTACCTCGTCACGAACTAGTAACGCAGTTCAAGTGCATCGAGGGCTGGAGCCAGATCGTCCACTGGGCGGGTGTTCGTATGGTGGATTTTCTCGAGGCATATCCTCCCCCACGCATTAACGGTAAGGAACCACTATATGTATACATGGAGACACCCGAAGGAGACTATTACACGGGCTATGACCTCCATGTCTGCCGTCATCCCCAAACACTTCTAGTAACCGAAATGATGGGCGCGCCTTTGACTCAATACCACGGGGCTCCGTTGAGACTGCATATGCCTACGAAGTACGGATACAAGCAGATCAAACGTATTGCACTTATAAGCTACACCAACACCAAGCCAGACGATTACTGGACCAAGCTTGGCTATGACTGGTATGCCGGGCTGTAAAGAAATACGAGAGCATCGTCAGGAGAAATAGATTAGAGCATGGAAGATATCGCCTGTAGTCCGGCAACAACGGAGCGTGAGACGAGTACCAAGCACCTCTTCGAGGATTGTGCGTGGCTGTATGCGTTTTGCCGCGAGCACTTGTTCCGCGACCACACGAAGGAGATCTCCCAGGCGCTGTTTCCCCAAGGGGCACCTTTGAAAAGTATGTCTGTTCTGGAGGTTGGATGTGGTCCCGGATTCTACGCTCGCCGCCTTGCACGGCGCTATCCCGCCTTGCACGTGCTGGGGATTGACCGTTCCTCGCGTCTGCTCGCCTGGGCCCGGTCGCGAGCTTCTTCCGATCAGTTGGGTAACTGTCGATTCCAGCAAGGGGATGTGGAAACTATCTCCGCTTCTGTAGATGCGGTTGATGCGGTCATTAGTTCCCGTCTTCTGCTGATCGTTGAGAATCGCAGCACGGTCTTCGCTGAGATCTTTCAGGTACTGAAGCCAGGCGGACGGCTGTTTCTGATTGAACCGACTGCGAATCATAAGACACAGTTTCCCCTTGCCGCCATGCGATTGGCGATGCGTTTCATCCGCTCCACCGGCCGCGAAACATCTCCAAATAGAGTTAACGTGCTCTCTCCTTCAGAGTTCCAGGATCTCGTTCAATCGCAGCCATGGGCGAAGGTCTCAATCCAGATGTACGGCGATTACCAATGTGCCGTCTGCGACAAGGGAGATGACATGAGTACTGATTTTCAAGCGTTGGGGGCTTGCACGAATTCCGTAGCGGTCGATGGTTCGCGGAGCGTGGCTTAGTGTTATATCCCATCCTCGATCCAAACTGCCCTGATCCATCTTTGAACTCGATCTGCGCTTTGGCTATTATGGCGAAGGCACCCCGGCCCGGCAGAGTCAAGACACGCCTCTCCCCACCGCTGACTCCTGATCAAGCTGCAGCCATCAACACGTGCTTTCTTCGAGATACAACTTTGAATATCGCCGGTCTTGCTGAGGAGACAGCCTGCGCCGGTGTGATCTCCTATACGCCGATAGGAGATGAAGCTCTATTCGATGGATTGCTGCCTAGGGGATATCGGCTAATACCACAACGGGGAGATGGTTTCGGAGAAAGACTTCTGACAACGGCACAAGACCTTTTCCAGTGCGGCTTTGGGTCTGTCTGCCTCATCGACTCCGATTCGCCCACGGTGCCAAGGAGAGCCTTCGCGATGGCGGTCCATGCCTTGCGGCAACCAGGCGACCGCGTCGTACTTGGCCCCTCTCAGGATGGTGGTTATTATCTGATCGGAATGAAACACGCACACGCAGCAATGTTCGAGAATATTTCCTGGAGTACTTGCTCCGTCTTGTCCGAGACTCGTAAAGCTATTCAAAGTATCGGTGTCGAGTTTATGACTTTGCCCCTCTGGTATGACGTCGACGATGCAGCCACCCTGGCTGTCCTCCGATCTGAACTGATCGATTGCCTTCAGCCTGCCTTCACATCCTTACCGGGCTATACGGCAGAGCATAGTCGGAAGTTTTTATGCGATTTGGATGGCTCAGTATGAAGTGGAGAAGACCACTACATGGCCGTCCTTGGATCACGAACGCAATTCTGGCACTGCTGGGATTGGGGCTACTTGCGCTTACAAAACAACTGATTGTGGAGTTTCACCACTTCACGATCGGGTTCTCCGGCGTCGCTGGCTGGTCAGTGATACTGTTTGCCCTTGCGGCGGCAACCATCCTCACCCTGCCTACAAATCGTTTCACTTTACCCATAATCCTAGGCTTCGGAATAGCGTTTCGGCTTGTCACGCTATTGCCGGAGCCGATCATGTCCTCCGACATCTATCGGTACGCCTGGGATGGGGTGGTGCAGCATGAACATATCTCCCCGTACCGCTACGTCCCAGGCGATCCGGCGCTTAGCTTCCTGCGTGTACCCAACCGCGATCTCTTCGAGCACATCAATCGCCGTGACTACGCCCACACCATCTATCCTCCTGTCGCTCAGTTTCTCTTCTATGGCATCACCTGGATCAATGCGTCGGTAACCTTCATGAAGCTGGTGATGATCCTTTTTGAGGGCCTCACTGTCTATGCGCTAATAGAGCTGCTACAGGCGCTGGGGAGGCGAAGAGAAGATATCCTGCTGTATGCATGGTGCCCGCTCTTAGTCTGGGAGATCGGCAGCTCTGGGCATCTGGACTCGGCTGCTATGGCGTTCATCGCGCTGGCTCTGCTTGCACGCATCCGGCGGCAGACGATCAAGACAGGCCTATTTCTTGGGGCTGCGATCCTGATCAAGTTCTATCCTCTTGTGCTCTTGCCTGCACTATGGCAGCGAAGAGAGTTCAAGATGCCTTCGATGATCGTCGCCCTCGCTATCTTCTCCTACGCCTGTTATGCCAGCGTGGGGCGGCTGGTCTTCGGGTTTCTTGGCGGGTATGTGCAGGAGGAAGGGATCGAAACGGGTTCGCGATACTTTCTGCTGGAACTGACGCGGAAGCTCCCCGGCCTCCACAACGCCTCCACATCCCTGTATCTAGCGTTCCTGGTCGCCGGATTTGCCGCGTTGGCCTTCTGGAGCTGGCGAGCTGCCAACACCGAACCTGCATCGCAGCAAACGCAGTTCTGGCTACGGATCTTTCGACTACCGAAGACCGGCGCCTTTCTTCCCGGCACACTGTTTCTGGCGTTCGCGATGATGCTCGTCTTCTCTCCGCATTACCCTTGGTATCTGGCGTGGCTAATCCCGTTTGGTGTGCTGATGCCCAACCTTCCGCTCTTTACCTACGCGCTGGGTTTCTTCTACCTCTCCGCCACCTCGCTGGGCGCAGGCACCATCGAGTCGCAATATCGGCTCAACAGCATTCTTTATGCGGTGCTACTGCTCGCCTTCCTTCTGGAGTGGATGGTGCGCGCGGGCTACAGGCGGTGGATCGTTCCCAGGCAGCGGCTCGCATGAGCTCTTCAAATATCTCGGTCATCATTCCCGCGCTGAATGAATGCGAGTCGATCGGACATGTCGTTGCGTCGATGCCATGGGCGCAAATCGCGGAATGCATCGTGGTGGATAATGGCTCGTCCGATGGTACGGATGAGGTGGCCAGGAGCGCCGGGGCAAAGGTGA
Source organism: Acidobacteriota bacterium (assembly GCA_021805025.1). GTDB lineage: Bacteria > Acidobacteriota > Terriglobia > Terriglobales > Acidobacteriaceae > Telmatobacter. The sequence goes on along the minus strand of JAJZGF010000111.1, from coordinate 4,969 downwards.
TCTACGCGCCGCGAGGTTATGGATCGGCATGCAAGGCCGGGTCGCAGGCTGCGCTGCCTACGAGCAGTATCCTCGTCTATCTCGACGGAGATGGAAGCGACAACATCGACGACTTCGCGCGTATCGTCCTTCCAATCGAGGAAGACAGGGCGGACTTTGTCGTGGGCTCGCGACTGCGTGGCCACGCGCAAGCAGGATCGATGTTGGCAAGTCAGATCTTTGCGGCCTATCTCGTCGGTTTTCTTGTCCGCGTTCTGCAAGGGATTCGATACACCGACATGGGAGCCTTTCGTGCTATTCGACGATCCAGCTTTGAACAACTGTCGATGTCGGAGATGACCTATGGATGGAACCTCGAGATGCAGATTCGTGCAGCGCAGCACGAACTCCGCATCCTCGAGATTCCAATAGATTACCGTTGTCGCATCGGCGGAGTCAGCAAGGTATCTGGGAATCTTGCTGAATCCTTCAAAGCCGCCATACGTATCCTTGGCGTAGTCTTTCGGATCGGCCTCTCACGCCAACGCTGATGGCCTGGCAATATTTTGAACGATGCCTTTTTCCCGTAGCCCCTGCTCAGCCTTGGAGAAATAATCTTCAACGGCTCCTTGGGTCTTTATCCACTCGATGTAACGTGCGATGCCTTCTTCCAGTCTCACGCGGGGTTCGTACCCGATCGTCCTAATCCGGGAGATGTCCGAGATGAGGGATCGAATCTCTCCGGGCCGAAACTCTCCGCGCGCTACAGGATCAATCGCAACGCCTAGTTGCTCGGCGATGATGCCTGCCAGATCGCGTACGCTTGTCGCCCGTCCGCTACCGACGTTTACAGGAAGGCCGTCGAGCTTGTCAGATGTTGCAGCAAGAAGATTGGCTTGTGCGATGTCTTCAACGAAACACAGATCACGCGTCTGTCCTCCGTCTTCGTACATGATCGGTGGTAGCCCATTCAGGAGGCGGGTACAGAAGATTGCGATGACGCCAGTGTATGGGTTGAACAGCGACTGTCTTGGACCATAGGTGCAGGAGTAGCGCAGCGCAACGGTAGGGATCCCCGTTTGCTTACCCCAAAGCAGTACCAGGCGCTCCTGATCGACCTTGGTCAGCGCATAGACGGTCTCGCCGCCTCCAGGCGTTCCTTCAGGCGTCGGAATTGAAGTGGTCATCCTGCCGCAGACGGGGCAGTGGACTTGAAAGTCCCCGCCCCTCAGCTGCTCTGTCCTGCGAAGGAACGGTACTACGTGCCCATGAACCTCGCACTGCGCTGCGCCTTCGCTATATACGGCCTGCGAACTCGCAACGATCACTTTTTGTATGGGTAGCTTGTGATCACGAATGATCTCCAGCATCTGCGCTGTGCCGAAGCTATTCACGAGAACGTACTTTGCCATCTCCGGCATATAACCGCCGTATGCTGCTTCATGAAACACCACGTCGATATCACTCAATGCGGACAGCATTGTCCCGTAGTCCTGAACATTGCCTTGGATAAATTCGGCTTCAGGATGGATCCACGCCGGCTTCCCATTCTTGTGCGTCTGTGGCTCGAGGTTATCCAGGATGCGAACCCTCCAACCTTGCTGTATTAGAAGGTCGGCAATGTGTGAACCGATCAGACCAGCCCCACCCGTAACTAATGCGCGCTTCCTTGTTGCGTTCATAGGTCTATCGTAACGAGAAATCGAGTGAAGAGTGTAGCGCTGCTCCAGGCTTCCGGATTAAAGCGACGGAGCCAGAGTTGATTGGCCTCATCTTCCACCACCCTCTTGGGCACAATTGCTCACACTTCCCTCATCAATTCACGTCGCCAATGCGGAGCGAAAAATAGAAGGATACTTTCGCAACAAAAACTCACCGATTCATTCAGCATTTAGAACTTTTCTTCTTGCCTGCCAAGTTCTAAGGTGTGGTTGGTTGTCGGGGGGACCTCCCGCGTACTCTAATGCAGCAGAGTGCTAAGGAGACCCAACAGGCACTTGTCTAAGGAGAACCAACATGTCTCGTTTGCACCCTGTTGACGCGTCGAACGCATCAGGCAAACAAAAGGAACTGCTCGATGTCGTGAAAAGTAAGCTCGGTATCGTGCCGAACATGACTCGCGTGATGGCCGCCTCGCCCGTTGTTCTCGAAGCGTACCTAGGCTTTAGCGGCGCGCTTGCCAGTGGTTTGTTGGATGCGAAAATCCGTGAAGAGCTGGCCCTGCTGACGGCACAGGAAAATCACTGTAATTACTGCCTGTCGGCACATACCGCAATCGGCAAGATGGTCGGACTGAAGCACGACGAGATCATCGCCAGCCGCGAGGGAAAGGGCACCAGTCCGAAGACAACGGCGGCCCTGGCCTTCGCCAAGCACGTACTCGATACCAAGGGCGAGATCAGTGAAGCGGATCACGCAACCGCGCGAAGCGCAGGTTTCTCCGAAGGAGAGATTGCCGAGATCATCGCACATGTTGCGCTGAATGTGTTCACCAACTACTTCAACAACGCTACCGACGTGGACATCGACTTTCCAAAGGTCTCCCATTCAGATATTGCCTAGCTAACTCTTGGTACCGGGCACAAAAACGGACGCGAGCCCAGGAGGTGCTTGGATGTATGTACAGGAACTGTGGCGATATCCAGTAAAGAGCATGCGTGGTGAACAGGTTGCTGAAGTCACACTGGATCGAACGGGGATCGCAGGCGACCGGAACATTATCGTGGTGTCCGAGGGGCTTGATCGAATCATCACAGCCAGAACGCACCCTAACCTCCTCGGCCTACGAGCTTCGATTTCAGAGGATGGTATGACCTTGATTGAAGGCCACGTTTGGGATAGTTCGGCAGCCCTTGCATTAACGCGCAACGCTGTTGGTGAGTCTATCCGTCTTGTAGATGCTGGAACCCGTGCCGAGCGGTTTGATGTACTCCCCTTACTTGTGGCGACGGATGGAGCCGTTCGAGAGTTGGACGTGGATCTCCGGAGGTTGCGCCCAAACATCGTGATTGGCGATGTATTGGGCCACGCCGAAAGGAGTTGGCCTGGCGCAAGTCTCCTGTCCGGGAGCATCGTCATCGACGTGGCGCAGTTGCGTCCGCGATGCGTGATGACAACCTTCGACCCTGACACCCTTAATCAAGATCTTGAAGTCTTGCGCAAGATCGTGCGGGAAGTTGAAGGCAAACTCGCACTCGACTGCGCTGTAGCAAGCCCCGGCGTTCTCCACGTGAATGACCATATTTTCCTCCACCCCAACTCCAAAGGACATCTTTCATGAGCATAGTCATCGCACCACCGTTCACAGACCCGGAACTTGCCACTCAGAAAGTTCAGATTGCAGAGGATCTCTGGAACACCCGCGACCCCGAACGGGTCGTGGCAGCGTACACCGAGGACACACACTGGCGTAACCGCACGGAGTTTCTCACCGGTCGTGCAGCCGTTCTGGAGTTTTTGAAACGGAAATGGGACCGCGAGTTGGCCTATAAATTGAAGAAGCAGCTTTGGGGTTTCCGAAACAACCGCATGGCGGTGAAGTTTGAATACGAATGGCATGACAGCAGCGGTCAGTGGTTCCGTTCGTACGGCAATGAGCTTTGGGAGTTTGCTGCGTCTGGCCTAATGCAACGGCGGGAAGCAAGCATCAATGATTTGGCGATCACGGAGAAGGAAAGAGTGTTGTGAACTCAGCGAGGCTGCGAAGTGCGTCGGATTGACTGCGTACATAGCAATCTGGACTGCCCGATGTTTTGTCCCAGTGAGGGGTTAGTGTAGCGCATTGACCTTTGAGATCAGATCGATGCAGCGTGTGGCAATATGGGTAGCCGGGAGCTAAGCGACTGGCTCACCACCTGCTCCGGCGGATACCGCTTACCTCGTGCCATCCTGCTCTCCTCATTCCAGTGTCTCTCTCATTCGCTGGTTAAAATCAAGCCGGGCACTCCACTTTATCCACACATTCAAATCAGGCTCGGAGGTACAAGTCGACCGTTTCGGTGCTCCAGGTGGAGACGCCACTTCCGAAGAAATCGCGATCTTCAGTCCAGACGGGGCACTTCAACAAAAGTGATGTCGCGACAATTGGCCAGTCCTCTTCATCACGAGAGATCATGCGCTCGCGAGCGGACGCCTCGAACTCCTCATAGAGAGCCCTGTCCACCACTTCAACCAGACGCGAAAGATGATTGAGTACCAAGATTCCGGGCCCAGGATCGATTCGACGTTTCTCTACGATGGAGGGGATGTACCTGCGCGCATCTGTAAAACAGATGTCTGGGGCGTAGAACGATACGGAATCTTCGTAGGTTTCGAGAAGGTTACGCACACGAATCCCGAAGACGGCCCGGAGGAGGATGTTGGCGTCGAGCACAAGGCGCTTCCGGTCTGTCATCGCTTCTTCCTGGTCCGCCAATCTTTGAAGCCAGCTACCGCTTCTTCCTCGGAAATCCCCCCGCCATCTAAGATTTCCTGCCAACGAGTCGCGGCCTCGCGGAGCGCGTCCTTGTCCGCCTCGCTGCGCTTACGGCGGGCAGGGATAAAATAGCCCACCGTATCGCCATGTCTGGTGATTGCTACAGGCGAATCCGATTCCAAGAGGTAGGTGGCGAACTTATCGCGAAACTCTCTCATACCAACCTTCACCGCTTCCATAGCGTTCTCCTTGCGTACCATTGCGTACGCAAGTGTACCACTTGGGACCATCCTCAGGTTCATTTGGACCCGCGGCCTCTGCCGTCCCGCGAAAGAAGCCGTCATAGGATTTGGGCGTAAAAATAGCCTGAATTCGTGGAAACTGATGGACAGGGCAAAGGTTTAGAGGGCAAAGGTCGCGGGTCCGATAAGGGTCCAATAACCGTTGCCCAGGGTCCAATAAGGCGCTCAGGGAGCCATCCGCTACGCCTAGTATCAACAAGTTACGCGTTACGGATTAGCTGTCACGGCAGAGGTCGCGGGTTCGAGCCCCGTCGTCCCCGCCATACAAAGCAAA
>JAJZGF010000110.1 GCA_021805025.1 Acidobacteriota bacterium | reverse complement strand
ATGTACCGTCAAACGGGCATGATGGTGGTAGTCCATCTGACCTCCAGAGAAAACAGATTGCTCGACACAATCAGCTTCTCCGTTCTCGGTCAGATGGACAACAACCTATTGCAACTTCACATCTAGATGACTTTCTTTCGCCGGAGGGTAATACCCCACTCCAGCCACGAACGCTCCGTTGGGCGCAGACGACCGACGCCAGCCACGACGCAGCTACCTCGGAGACTGGGCCACATGTCAGCCGGGAAATCGCAACTGCGACCCAGACTGCCCAAAGGGCAGCTTGAACCGCCGTTACGAGCTATCGCCTAAATGCCGATATGATTGTTGAAGGGGGATTTATCTGTCGAATCCTTGATACTTTGGCCTTGCTTGCTTTGATTCGGACCCATGACGTCGCACTACCAGCAGTGGCCTCTGGTCCAGTACGATGTAGCCGAGGCGGGTGACAGCGCTGCCGACGACGTCGATCACTGCATAGCCGTGCTGCCGGATCGCCCAAGAGCGAACTCTATACAGGCGTTTCCTACGACATGCAGGAAGGCTCTATTACGTAACGATTACGTAATAGCCTTCCGCGATTCTTCTAAGTTGTTGATTTTATGGTGGGCACAGCAGGATTCGAACCTACGACTTCCACCGTGTGAATCTAACAATATATGGTTTTTCAATAACTTGCAAGACCCCGGTGGCCTCCTAAGTCCTTGTAAGCACATGCAAGCTTAAGAACCGACGTATCACACAACGTACTCGAAATTAGGCGAAGTCCCTAGTTGCAATTCGCTCCACCTCATAGAGGACGGGCCGTCTGATCGTTGCGCAGCCGACGTCGGTTACATCTAGCTTGCAACGTAATGCTATTCGTAGCATCATACGTAGGAGCATTAGTCGTAAAAGTCGAGGAAGGTAATAATGAGTCAGTCTGCCTATGTCGCCCCCGATCAGGTTTCATCGCCCAAACGGAACTGGAAGCTGCTGAAGGTAATTGATCCCGGCTCCGAGAATACTGGAGCCGTCGCGCTTGGTCGTTGGGATGATAATCCGGTTCTGGCAATGCGTTGGAACGGCACCGAGAAGAATCCCTTGGGAAACCCTCAGTCACGTGGTCTTTCCACCTGGTTCATCGTTCCAGACCAGTATCGTGATTCGATCATGTCAACGTTCTCTGCCGATAAGCAGGCTCTCGCGAAGGCCTTTTTGGCTCGCTAAGGAGGAGTAATGCCACAGGAAGAAACGTATTTCGATCAACAGGTTGGCAATAAGCGCGTGGTGGTGCTTAAGAGCTATGACAAGCTGTTCGCGCGTGAAGCGTTCGAACAGATGATGCCCGAAGCGTTGGAGTTTCTGGAAGGCACCCTTAACCTGACTTCCCACGGCGACGTAGAAGTGCTTTGGGAGGGTATTGAGGACGGTGCTCGGGAAGACTGGAATGCCTTTTCTTATTTCATCGTGAGCGAAACCGCGTCTGGCCCAGCGGCTTCTATCTTTGTGTCGTCAGACTGGCCGAGTGCGGAAGCTTTTGCCACGCAAAGACTAGCTGCAGCGTCCAGTTATTAAGATTGACATGGGAATACCTTACAGGTACATACGTGTAAGGTGTGCACGTATGAAAACCACGATTAACACGGCAGGGACGGGGCGAACGGGAAAGCCGCTCACCATTTATTTAGCGGAGGATCAGTTCCTACGGCTGGATACTGTTGCCAAGCAACGCCGTGTAGCAAAGTCGGCACTGGTTCGTTATGCACTCGAGCGACTGATCGACCAGATGGAATATGGACAGTTTGAGCTTCCACTAGGGCTTGCCGAATGACCACGACGCCAAAGAAAAGGCTTCTGCAGCCAAACATGTCAGGCGCCCCGGCACTCAGTGTGTTCTCTGGAGCCGGAGGATTAGATCTTGGACTCCACTTGGCCGGCGGCAGGTCGCTTGCGTGTATTGAATTTGATAGGGACTGCATTGCCACGCTCGGTGCAAATCGGACCCTCTCACAAACTGCGCTATTGCAGCGAGATATCCGTGAGGTCCCCGCGTCAGAGTTTTTGGCTGCGTCAGGAAGCAAGAAAAGCGAGGTTGCGCTCCTAATAGGGGGCCCCCCGTGCCAGCCATTTTCAAAAGCTGCGTACTGGACTTCTACGGGTGAAGAAGCAAGAAGACGCGAATCGCTACCTGGACGAATCAAGCGTACAGCAGAACCAAAGTCCTATCGAAGACGCACGTTTGATCCGAGCATTGACCCTCGATCAGAAATGATCAACGAGTATCTCCGCATGCTGTCGGGCGTGCGACCGGCGGGCTTCGTATTCGAAAACGTGATGAGCATCCGCCATCCATCGAGCAAACCACTGTTCGATGCTTTCTTGGCCGCCGCCACTAAGCTGGGCTACGCCATGACAGTCTCCGAATTGAATGCTGCTGAGTTCGGTGTACCCCAGCTGCGAAAGCGGATCTTCGTGGCAGGTCTTCGTGGGAAGCACGCCCCTGCTCCACCAAGACCAACACACTCCTTAACTCAGGAGCGTGTACTGCATCTGAAGAAAGTTGTTTCGGTTGAGGCTGCTTTGGAGCCGTTCGGCGGTGATTCTTACTTTGAGAAGGAAGAAGTGATCACTGGTAGGTACGCGGATCACTTACACGAGATTCCTCCGGGTTGGAATTACAAAGCGCTATCAGCTTGGGCAGGCCATCCTAATCCATCTTTTGAAGCGGAGACTCGATTCTGGCACTTCCTGTTGAAGTTGCACCCGGAAAAGCCGTCATGGACCATTGCTGCCAGCCCTGGTCCGTGGACAGGACCGTTTCATTGGAAGACGCGACGGCTCCGCATTCCCGAATTGGCTGCACTGCAGGCGTTTCCGAAGGAGTATGTCTTTACAGGAGTGCGGCGCAGCATTCAACGTCAGATTGGCAATGCTGTTCCACCCGTGCTTGCTCAGAGAGTGATTGAGACTGTGCTGGCTCCCTTGGAGGGAAGGATCTCGAATGCAGCCGCTTAGTACAGTGAGCTTGTTCTCGGGCTGCGGTGGCCTCGATCTCGGCTTGCGCTGGGCTGGATTCGACGTGAGAGTATGCCTTGAAATGAGCGAGGACGCTTGCGCCTCCTTGAATGCCAACAAACTTGGTCATCGCGTCATACATGAGCGAATTGAGAATATATCGTCAGAGCAATTGCTCGACGCTGCACAAGTACAACCTGGAGAGTTGGATTTGTTGGCAGGAGGACCCCCGTGCCCGCCCTACTCAAAATCTCGCTTCTATCGAAAAGAGAAGCCTCGGGCATTGGATGACCCAACGTCCGATACCCTCATCAACTACTTGCGAGTGCTTCGAGACTTACACCCTCGCGCCTTCTTGATCGAAAACGTCGCGGGAATGGCCTTTAAGGTCCACGCCGAGGCTCTGAACCTCATTCTGCAAACTGCAGAAGAGCTCGGATATAGCGTTACCTATCGTGTTGTGAACGCGGCCAATTACGGGATTCCTCAGATGAGAGAGCGACTCCTAATAGTCGGCGTACGCTCAGGATACAAATTTCAGTTTCCAGACGAGACGCATGGAGAATTTGAAAAGCAGTTGTCGCTTGTGGGGAAACTGCCCTGGGTGACTACGGGAGAGGTATTGAACGATCTAGACACAGACGAGGCCGCTGACGACACAGGTCATTTTGCTGGTGGGCAGTTCAACTCGCTTTTAAAACAGATCCCACCGGGAGACAATTATCTTTTCTTCACGGCCAAGCGCGGGCATCCAGACCCTCAGTTTGAATGGCGAAAGCGGTACTGGTCATTTCTTCTCAAACTTTCTCCCGAAAAGCCATCATGGACCATCCAGGCTCGCCGTTCTAACAATATGGGGCCATTCCACTGGCGAAATCGTATTCTCAGGATAGAGGAGATCAAACGTATACAGACATTTCCGGATGACTTCGTGCTCGAGGGCAACGTAGAGTCTGCTTGGAGGCAAGTAGGCAATGCGGTACCACCTAAACTTGCATACGTGATCGGGGCACGAATCCATGAGACGCTACAGATGTATGAGAGCCAAGTTCAAGATGAGTCATCGTTAGTGGAGGCCTAAGCATTTGGAAAATGAAAAGCGGCTTCCCTTCGCGGGAGAGTTTTCCCAAGGGCAAGTAGACCTTCGTCGAGTGTTAACTCTCGCGGCTGAAGCTCAATCTAAGACAGATTTTGCTGAGAACGTACGTGCCGAGTATTTTGCTGAGTCTTGCCCAACATACGAGGGTGCAAAGCGGCAGATTCAGCAGACAAAACGAGCGAAAAACGTGCTTTTGGGGATGCGTGCTTATGGTCTGTTGAATGAGGACTACACCCTCAATGAGCTTGGATCTGAACTACTCACTCTCGATGATCGGGCAATGTACCAGCGTTTTGCTGCTCATATCATCTCCGAAAGTGAAGGCAGGAACGTCCTGGACGCAGTCGGCCGATTGCGAGCAAAGGGTGAGCGTGTAAGAAAGGAGAGTCTCAGCCTAGAGCTCCGCCGTTCTGGTTACATCATGCCAACGGCAACGACCACTCACCAGACGCTTCTAAATTGGCTACGCAAAGCAGACCTCTTTGATACAGAAAGTTCATATGAAATAAAGCCATCTGTTCTGAGCGAGATTCTTGGAACCGGCGAGACCATTCTGACAGACCTCGAAAGCCTCTCACAGACGGAGCGTACATTTCTGCTTGCCTTCTCGAAGTTAGTGACGGACGAAACGGAAAGCTTAAAGGTCTCAGATGTGATGGAGTACGCACGGGATTTGTTCAATCTCAAAGTGCGTGAAGACCAATGGCGATCGAAGCTTCTATTGCCTCTGAGTGAGGCCGGGTGGATCACTTTGGAGGCGGGGACAACCGGCAGAGGAGCTAAGTCAGGGAAGATAAAGCCTACCGAAGTGTTCAAGAGCAGCTATTTGGCTCCGCTCTTGCTTCAGCAAGAATCCGAGATGCCACTAGAATTGCGAAAGGGCTTAAACCGGCCACTGTCCGACATTCTGACAGAGATGGCTTCCGAGGATACGTATGTAAAGGGGGCTGCGTTAGAACATCTGGCCGGGAGAATCACCCAACTACTCGATCTCAAGCCGAAGCATCTTCGGCTAAAGTCATCGATGACCGGTGGAACCGAAGTGGATCTGATTGCGGAGTCTACAAGGCTGATGTTCAGCCGCTGGCAGGTGCAATGCAAGAACACGAAGTTGTTGGCCTCAGACGATGTGGCTAAAGAGGTCGGGATTGCAGTGAGTTTGCGGTCTCAAGTCATTTTGATGGTGACTACAGGGCGGGCTGGTACCGTCGTCTATCAGTACAGTCGCCAGATAAACGAGACCACAGCCATGCAGATAATTGTTCTTGATGGCCAAGACCTTAAGAAGGTCGCTGAGGATCCCTCGGCCGCTGGTATAACGCTCACGAAGATCCTCGATAGTCGGGCCGAACAAGTGATGCAGCACAAAGCCGGACAACTCAAGCTTCCAGATGTGTAGGTTTTGAATCTAGGAGACAGCCATACTCAAAGGCCGATTCCATACGATGCGTTGCCACTCTGAGCATACGCTCGCCGGTGTGCTGGCCACGATCGGCAAACAGCGGAGTTTCTGAGTAAACGCATTGTCCATATCGACGATGACCAGCTGGCCGCCCTGATGGTTCAGCGTCCCAAGGACTTCGCTGCCTTCGGCATCGGTAGTAGTGTGACACAAGCACCCCATCCTGGGTGCTGCCGAGGATCGAGCGTAGATCCTCGGCAGGATGAGATTTCCACAGATTTCTTGCCTTTACCCCCAAATCTCTTTTAGCAGATCTGGGACGCCCGAAGTCGCCATCCCTCACGCTATGTGGTGTGAGGTTATATATGCGCGTTACCCGGCTAACACAATCAATTTCCACGAAGCTCTCTCCATCGCAGCACGATGCTTTCAAGGTGCTCGCCACCGCTCAAGGTGTCGGCATCAGCGAGTACGCCCGCCAAATTCTGCTGACGTCGCTACAGGAACCTAACAATCACAACCAACTGCGAGTGATGCTTTCCCTGGTATTCGAGGAGCTACTTGCCGTGCGCAGCATGATGGCTAACTTAGCCAACGAGCAGGTCAGCGGCGCGGCACTGACCGCTGAGCGTCTGCAGGCAATTTGCACACGCGCTGATGCCAGCAAGGCGGCACGCGCACACGCGCTTTTGACAACGAAAACAATCAACGAAAACAAGTTACCCACTGTGGGCGGGACCGAGGAGGCAGCATGACATCCGAAAAAAAACAGTTGGATATGAGTTGGCAGAGCGGGCGGAATATGTGGACGTGGGGTGCGCTGTGCGTTGCCGTGCTGTCCTTCTTGGCGATGTGTTGGGTGCAATACGCCACTACCTTGAGCCCACTCGAGCAGTACTATTTCCCGGCCACATATGCCAAAACCGCAGTGCGGGCCCAGCAGTCGCCCACCAATCGCGCTAATTATGAGGTGCTGTAGTTAACCAGCAGGCATGGACAACAGATGCTTGCAACGCCGTATGACGTCGAAACAACGAAAAAGCCGGACGGCGAGACGGACTACCACCTGACCGATGCGGCACTGAAGGCGGGCTGGGTAAAGTTAGCGTTCCAGACTAATAATTTTAACGATGGCGACCTGCACACATGGCTGTCCGGTGAAGTATATGGCGACACTGCGCTGGTGGACCTCGTAAAGTGGCCTTCGTACATTGCGCTAGTTATCTTCATCGTTTTATCGTATTTCGCCGGAATCAAGGACGGAAAGCGGACACTTGCCCTCTTGCGGGGCCAGCGCACGGACGGCACGGAGGCGGTGGCTGTGGCGCAATTCAACCGTCGCATGCGCCGGCGGAAGAAGGTTAGCGGCCCGCTGCGGGATGGCGTGATCTTCCTGGACGCGGCGCAGAGCTGGCTGAGCCGCATTCTCGGCGACAAGGCGAGCCGCGGAGTGCATGTGCCGCTCGAGCGCGAGCCACACCACGTCGTCTTTATGGGCGACACGGGCAGCGGCAAAACGGCGGCGATTCGCCAAGTGTTGTTGCAGGTAGAGGGACGTGGAGAGTTGGCTATCGTCTACGCGACAGCGGAATATGTCGAGCAGCTTTCCGATCCCCAGCGCGGTGACATCATCCTGAATCCTCTGGATGGCCGTTGTCCGTTTTACAGTCTGTGCGATGAAATCGAAGATGATGCGGAGGCTTTGACCGTGGCGGCGTCCCTGTTTCCCGACCGCGACCACGAAAATCGGTTCTTCGTAGACGCTCCGCGCCGCATCTTCGCCTATCTGCTTTGTCTGAGGCCCACGCCGGAGGAACTTGTCCACTGGCTGATTCATCCTGCTGAGATCGACCGCCGTGTGCGCGGCACGGAGCTGGAGTCGATGATCGCCACCGACGCACCGGCACAGCGGAAAGGCGTGCTGGCGTCGCTCAGCATGATCGCCGATGCACTTAAGCTGTTGCCTCGGCAAGATGAGGCCAAGGGTCACTTCAGCACGGCAGCGTGGGCCAAACAGCGCAGAGGGTGGATATTCATCACATCTACACCGGAGACGCGCGTGGCGCTACGCCCGTTGATCAGCCTATGGATCGACTTGCTTGTACTTCGCCTGATGCGCACAGGAGCGGCATCAGGTCAAAAGACCTGGTTCGTGCTAGATGAGTTGCACAGTTTGCAACGGCTGCCACAATTGGCAACAGCGCTGACTGAGACGCGCAAAGCCAACGTTGTAATGCTTCTAGGCTTCCAAGGGCGTGCGCAGATCGTGGACCTGTACGGACCTCTTGCCGAGGCGTTGCTCTCGCAGCCGGCCACCAAGCTATTTTTTCGAACCAGCGATCCCGATGCGGCCGACTGGATTTCGCGCGCAATTGGTGCAGTGGAATATCTGCGGCCTCGAGTATCGAGGTCCCGGCAACTACATGGACAGGGCACGGAGAGCGAGCAGGGGGAGATTGTGCGCGAGCCGCTGGTCATTGGCTCTAGGATCATGGGGCTCGAGCCGCTAGAAGCCTACTTCAAACATGGGCTCTACGCAGTCCATCTCTGGATCAAGTACATCGAGCTTTCCTCGCGCCAGCCCGCGTTCATCCCACGCAGCCGCATTTCGGTGCGCAAGATGCTCGAGGCTGGCCAAGCACCGCAGTCTTTCCCTGCCTCCACGTCAGCGGAGCAGCATTTGGCTCCGGAATCATCCACGCAACAGCAGCAGTTCTTTGAGTAGGCAAATCCAATGGTCAATATCTCAAAGCCGATTAGCTCAGGCCAGTTGAAGCAGTATTACAAGGCAGACTTCAGCAATGCCCGCGAAAACTACTACACCGAGGGCGCGACAGTGCGCGGCGAGTTCCATGGCCAACTCGCCGCCCGCTGGGGCTTGCAGGGCGAGGTAAGCGAAGAACAGTTCGCTCGCCTCGCCGAAGGTCAGCATCCGGTGACGGGCGAACAATTGGTGCGTCATCAAAAATCAGTCGAGTATGTCAACTGGAAGGGCGAGATGGTGCGTACGATGGAGCACCGCTCGTGCTTCGATGCAACATGGAGCGCTTCAAAGTCGATATCTCTCGTAGCGTTGGTCGGCGGTGATGATCGCGTGCGGCAGGCTCACCGCGAGAGCGTGCGGGTAGCGCTGGACGAGCTGGAAAAGTGGACGCAGGCCCGCATCGGTGGAAACGCGCCTGCGGAGACCACCGGCGCATGGGTAGCGGTGATGTTCGAGCACGACAGCGCCAGGCCGGTGGAGGGATACTCCGCGCCGCAGGTCCATACGCACGTGACTATCTTCAACGTCGCTTTGAGCTCAGACGGAACGCCGCGAGCGTTGCAGCCGCGAGAGTTGTATGGGAGTCAACAGTATGGAACGGCCTGCTACCGCTCGGAGCTTGCGGTACGGCTGCAAGCTTTGGGCTACGAGATCGAGCGCGGCGAGTATGGGCAACCGGAGATCAAGGGTTTTACTCGCGAGTATTTGATGGCGTCGAGTCCCAGGCGTCAGGAGGTCCTTGAGTACATGGAGGAGCGGGGTTTTTCCAGCGTCAGCGCGGCGCGTGTGGCGGCTCATCATACCCGGTCGGCCAAGCTGAAGCTGTCCCGTGAGGAGGTTCTAGCGCAACACTTGAAGTTGGCTGCCGAGTACGGCAACCAGCCGCAGTTCGCGGTAGTCGCAGCGTCCAGGCGCACGGGCGTTGAGCTTAATCCTGAGCGGGCGCGGCGCATGGCGGTTGAAGCGATAGCGCATGCACGCGAACGCAGTATGGAGCGCGATTCGACGGCTTCCGAGCGCAACATATTGCGAGATGCCCTTAAGCACTCGATGGGGGCGGCGCGGCTTGCGGAGGTGCGAGTAGAGTTTGAGCGCCGGGTTCGAGCACAGGAACTGATCGAGGTGCCGCATGGTCCGGGAAACGCAAACCGCATGTTCACCACGCCAGAAATGCTGACAATGGAACGCGAGAATATCGACCGGATGATCGAGGGCCAAGCTGCCTGTGCTGTGTTGGTCACCGGCGGATCACGGGAGTGGGCGGCAAATCGGCATCCGCATCTGAATCCGACGCAGAAAGTCGCGGTCGAGGAGGTTCTGACAAGCCGGGATCAGATCACTGCGCTCGACGGCTTAGCCGGAACTGGCAAAACGACGGCCTTGGCGGCCATCAACGACGCAGCGGTACATGGTGGCTACGAAGTCAAGGGGCTTGCGCCCACATCGCGTGCAGCGCAGGAACTGGGCAACGCCGGTATGGAGACAGAGACGTTACAGATGCATCTGACGCGAGGCGAGCGCTGCGACGACGGCCAGCAACGGTTGTACGTCGTCGATGAGGCCAGCATGATCAGCACCGCACAAATGCACGCGTTCCTACAGCGGCTGAAGGAAAATGGCCGGGTGTTGTTGGTGGGTGACTGTCTGCAGCACCAAGGGGTCGATGCGGGACGGGTTTTTGCACAATTGCAGGAGGCTGGCATGCGCACGGCACACATGGAGGTGATCGTTCGACAGCAGGACCCAGCGCTGAAGGCAGTTGTTGAGCAACTTGCGCACGGTGATGTACGCAAAGCGATTGCCAGTCTGATCGACCAAGGGCGTGTACATGAGGTCGAGAACCTCGATCAGCGCATCCGCGAGATCGCGCGCGAGTATGTGCGTCAGCCGGAGGGAACGCTAGTTGTATCGCCGGACAATCAGTCCCGCCGCGAGATCAATGAGCATATCCATCGTGCTATGCAGGGCGGGGGCCTGGTCCGGAACGAAGATCACATTTTGCGCGTGCTCCACGCACGGCAGGAACTGACGGGAGCGGACCGTATGTATGCATTCAACTACGAGCAGGGAGACATCTTGCGTTATGCCAAAGGCAGCAGGGCTCTGGGCATCAAAGCCGGCGACTATGCGCAGGTGGTGCGAGTGGACGAGCAGAGCAACACGCTGACTGTGATGCGTAACGGCGAGGAATTGAGCTACGATCCGCGACGCTTGCAAGGTGTGACGGTTTATCAAGAAGCAGAGCGAGTGTTCGCCGTGGGAGACCGAGTGCAAATGACGTCTGCATATCATCCGCTGAAGCTTGCCAACCGGGACCTTGGAAGCATCGAGCAGATTGAGGACGGCAATCTTAGGTTGCGCATGGACTCAGGCCGCGAGGTCGAGTTCAACGTGCTGCAGCACAGGAACTTTGACCACGGTTACGCAGTCACCTCCTACAGTTCTCAGAGCCAGACCGCTGATCGTGTGCTGATCCATGTGGACTCAGACCACGCGCCCGGTGGCCTTTCAACACGCTTCGCTTACGTCTCGGTGTCTCGCGCTCGGAACGACGTGCAGTTGTATACAAACGATGCAGAGACTCTGGGGCATGTTCTGAGCCGAGATGTCACAAAGTCGTCGGCTATCCAGCAGGGTGCGCATGAAATTGAATCGCACTCGATAAAGGAATCCAAGCTCGTTCAGGAATACGGCGTCAGCCTCTAATGTCGCACTTGGTTTGCGTTTGAAGGGAATAGGCCATGGATCATTCAAATTCGCCCGAACCATTTGTGGATCCAGATCGCGCTGCTTCCTTTCTTTCAATGTCCCGCAAGAAGCTTCTTGCGATGGCTCGCAGCAGGCTGTTACCAGGCCATCCGATCGGTCAAGGAGTGCGAAAAATGTGGCGTTTTCGCCTATCTGAACTCGCCCACTGGTTGGAGAATCAAGGGATAGAATTAGGTAGTCATCGGGGTCGGAATGAGAGGGATTTCTCTTGAAACGACCACGGTATCAACACGGATTTTTTAGCCAAGTCCGTCGCAAGAAAGGACCCAACGTGTGGCTTTACCGATGGAGAGAGGTCGATCCAAAAGGTAAGCCGCAAATGCGGTCCCTAGTCGTCGGTACAGTGAGGGAGTACAAAACCGAAACGGCTGCCTGGAAGGCAGTCGAAACACTGCGCCTCAACGTCAACCAAGAAGCTCTCCGTCCTGATGCGGTCGCGCTTACGTTTAAACAAACGGTAGAACACTACCGCACGATTGAACTCAACGTGGACACCGAATCGGAACGGAAGACCTTCAAAACCAAGCAGGTGTACGACAGCAACCTCCAAACTCATATCGAGCCGCGCTGGGGTGAATATCGATTGCGGGATATTACAGCAGTTGCGGTCGAGAACTGGTTGGGGCAATTGCAGATGTCGGGTAGTACCAAGGCCAAACTTAAATATGTCATGAGCGACGTCTATCAACATGCCATCCGTTATGGATGGTTACGGAATGACGAAAACCCGCTACTTGCCGTTCGGCAGAGCGCCAAGCGAGAACGGGTTCCTGAAACCCTGGAAGCCCATGAGTTTCGGGCGCTCATACTCAACTTGCCTCAGAAGATGCGCACAATGGCCATCATCTGTGCAACAACCGGCCTCCGAATCAGTGAGGTGCTGGGCCTGAAATGGTCTGACATCAACTGGAAGAAGTTGGAGATGGAGGTCAGCCGCTCGATCGTTTACGCTCGGGTGGGCAAATGCAAAACCGAAATCTCCCGGCAGCCGGTTTCCCTCGACGAATTTACAGCAGAGGAGTTGTCAATATGGCGCGGAATTTGCACCTACGACCAACCGTCTGACTGGATTTTCGCCAGTGAGTGGACAGGCGGAAAGATGCCTCCCTGGGCCAATACTCTGCTGACTCGATTTATTAGGCCAGCGGCCAAGGAAGCAAAGATCGTAAAACGTATCGGTTGGCATACCTTCCGCCACACCTATTCCACTTTGCTGAAGGCCAACGGAGAGGACGTCAAGGTAGTTCAGGAGCTCATGCGCCACGCGAACTTCCAGACGACCATGAATGTCTACACCCACGCAATTACGACGCAGAAGCGCGCCGCGCAAAGCCGTGTCGTTGACGTTCTAATTGATCGTCCACAGCCGAACGAAAGGGGCGAAGCGACGGCCGCGTAGAACCAACGTACCTTCGACGTATCGCGTTTTAGCTTGTTTTTCTCTAACTTGTTGATTTGATGGTGGGCACAGCAGGATTCGAACCTACGACTTCCACCGTGTGAAGGTGGCACTCTACCGCTGAGTTATGCGCCCATCGTTTCCCAGATCAGGGAAATGGAAGCGGGCTGAACTGATGGCCCCGCCT
>JAJZGF010000303.1 GCA_021805025.1 Acidobacteriota bacterium | reverse complement strand
AAGAAGTAAGACTGCTTTGCGGTCGAACGTGGAAGGGCGTACCCGGCAGCCGGGTGCGCCCTTCGTGTATTTGCGGCTTGCGGTCTGCGCCGGATGCCATGGCTGACGGTCTGCGGCAGGAGCCGAGCAGGCCCATCTACAATCCATTGCATGAGTTCTGCATTGCTCAGTTACGAGGAGGCGGCGACACAGGTGGCGGCCTTCGCAGCCCAGCGAAGCCGCTCGAAGCTGCGCACGGAACGGGTGGCGCTGGTGGATGCCTCTGGCCGCGCGCTGGCGCAGACTCTTGTGGCCGATGAGGATCAGCCTCCATTTGCGCGCTCCACGCGGGACGGATTTGCCTGTCGCGCGCGCGACGCCTCAGCCCATGGATTTTTGCCGGTTGCCGGCGCAATCCACGCAGGCGAGGCTCCGGCGGGCCCTTTGCCGCCGGGCACTGCCTGGGAGATTATGACCGGCGCGCCGGTGCCTGGGGGAGCCGATGCCGTGGTGATGATCGAGCACGTGGAGCGGGTGGGCAACGCGATACGACTGCTGCCGCCGCGGGCAATAGGCGCAGGCGAGAACATTGTGGCGCAGGGTGCGCAGGCCCGGCGGGGCGATGTGTTACTGGAGCCCGGCGCTGCTCTTGGCCCGGCCCAGATTGCGTTGGCGGCGACGTGCGGCTATGACGAGCTGACAGTGCGGGCGCGACCGCGCGTGGCCATCCTGACTACTGGGGACGAGCTGGTGCCGGTGAGCGCGAAGCCACAGCCAGGGCAGATTCGCAACTCAAATGCGCCCATGCTGGCTGCGCTGGTGGCTGCGGCCGGCGGCGAGCCCTGGGTGTTGCCGGCTGCGGTCGATACGGCCGAGGCTCTGGATGCAGCGCTGTCTGAGGCGGCGCAGGCTGACCTGCTGCTGATCTCGGGCGGCGTATCGGCGGGAAAGTTTGACCTGGTGGAGCCGGCTCTGGCGCGGCGTGGTGCGCGATTTTTTTTCACCGGGGTCCGCATGCAGCCGGGCAAGCCGCTGGTCTTTGGAGAGCTGCCAAAGGAGGGCGAGGCGCTGCCATTCTTCGGGCTGCCTGGGAATCCGGTCTCTTCGGCGGTCACGTTTCTGCTCTTTGGCGCAACTGTGCTGAACGCTCTGGCGGGCGCGGAGCCGCAGGGGCCGCGGTTGGCTCTGGCCCGGCTAACGGCGCAGGTGAAAGGTAAGAGCGGCCTGACGCGTTTTTTACCGGGGCGGTGGGAATCCGGTTTGCCGGCAGGGCAAGTGCCGCAGGCGGCGGCGGTGCAGTGGCAGGGGTCGGGCGATCTGGCGGCCTTTGCGCGGGCCAACTGTTTTCTCGTCGTGCCGGAAGAGACTGCCAGTCTTGCAGCGGGTGAGTTGGTCCGCATTCTGATCTTTTAAGGAGATTTATGTCTGAATCGGCGCAATCAAAGCTCTCGCACTACGACGCATCGGGCCAGGCCAGCATGGTGGACGTGAGCGCCAAGCAGGAGACGCGCCGCACGGCCACGGCATCGGCATTTGTCGAGCTGTCTGCGGCGGTGCTGGCGGCTCTGCCGGCGAACCCCAAAGGCAACCCGCTGGAAGTCTCACGCTTTGCCGGCATCCAGGCGGCCAAACGCACTTCGGAGCTGATTCCCATGTGCCATCCGCTGGCGCTGACGTATGTGGATGTGCAGGCGGAGATTGCCGAGGGCGGAGTGAGCATTACGGCGACGGCGGCGACCGTGGGCCCCACGGGCGTGGAGATGGAGGCGCTGACAGCCGCTGCCGTGGCCGCGCTCACCGTCTACGACATGACCAAGGCGCTGGACAAAGGCATAGTGATTCGCGAGGTCCGGCTGGAGGCGAAGACAGGCGGCAAGAGCGGGGATTTTGCAAGAACGATCCACAAGTAGCAGAAGTTGCGTCCAGTCCCTTTAAGACAGTACCCGCAATGAACTAGGATTCTCCTTTCGCGCGAAGGAGGGACCATGCTGCGCGTTACAGTCGTTGCTGTTTGTCTGGTCTTTGCCGCCGCGGGCGGGGGCGCACAGAAGATTGCCGTCTACCAGACCACGCCGGATCTTCTGGAGGCGCTCTCGCAGCGCGAGTCGCTCTACTTTGACAAGGCAATTTTTCCCGGTGTCCCGATGGTTACCGTGGACGACGCGCAGCGCTTCCAGGAGATCGACGGCTTTGGCGCTTCGCTGACGGATGCGGCGGCCTGGCTGTTTGCGAAGAAGCTATCGCCTGACCAGACAAATGCAGCTTTCAAGACGCTCTTCGACCGCAAGGGCGGTATTGCGCTTAACTTTCTGCGTCAGCCGGTGGGATCGTCCGATCTGGCGGTGACGTTTTACTCCTTCGATGACCTCTGCCAGCAGACCTCCAACGCCTGCACCACGCCCGCGGGCCAGGCCGATGCCAACCTCGACCACTTCTCGCTGGCGCACGATCAGGAGTACATCCTGCCGATGCTCAAGCAGGCGCTGGCCATTAATCCCGGCATCCACGTGATGCTGACGCCGTGGAGTCCGCCGGGCTGGATGAAGACGACGGGCTCGATGCTGGGCTCGAATCCGGCAACGAAGGAGGCATCGAGTCTGCGTCCGGAGTTCTATGCAGCTTTCGCGAGTTATCTGGTGAAGACGATCCAGGGGTATCAGGCCGCGGGCGTGCCGGTGTGGGCCTTGAGCGTGCAGAATGAACCTCTGTATGCGCCGCCCACTTACAGCGGCATGAAGATGGAGGCGGCGGAGCAGGCGAAGTTTCTGGGTGAGGCGCTGGGGCCGGCGCTGGCCGCGGCGAACCTGAGCCCCAAGGTGATGGTCTACGACCACAACTGGGACCGGCCCGATTATCCCGAGACGGTGCTGAAGGATCCCAAGGCCGGCGCGCTGGCGGCGGGGA
>JAJZGF010000109.1 GCA_021805025.1 Acidobacteriota bacterium | reverse complement strand
TGGTTGAGCCATGAACCAAGATGCCCCGGAGGCGAATAACCGGGTGCCGCGCTGCCGGAATTACCCGGCCGTGCGTAACCTTGTCCCCGGTATTGCATCCCCTGCGCTCCGGGTCCGCCTGAATTCGGCTGGGGCATCGGCGTCTGCCGCGGTGCCGGGCTGCCCATCGCGCTGCCGTTGTAGCCGGAGTACTGCGAAGCGTTGCGGCGATCATTCAGCGGTCCTGCCTGTTGCACCCGCCCATTCTGCGGTCGCTGCGCCGCATACCCCGGCCGCGGCCCCGGGTGCTGCGCCGGACGCGCTGCTTGACGCGGCGCTTGGCGCGGCGCGGAATGTTGCCCCCTCGCCCAGGCCCCCGGCAGACACAATGCCAGCACCGCCGCAGCCATAGCTGACCGGCAGAGCCATCTCGCTCTTGTGTCCACCGACTTCATGCCTTTCAATCCCCTGCCGTCCCCTTCTCCACAGGAACGGCTCACGCTCAATTCTCGTTGTTCGAGATCGACTCGAGCTGATCGAGAATCTGCGCATTGCTATCCAGCAACTGCAAGTCATGCACCACGGCCGCCTGTCCCCCTTTGGGCGGAGCCGGTTGATCCCAATTTGAAACGCCCAGATACGCCCCGCCGCCCAGCAGCAGCACCACCGTCAGGGCCATGGCCGCCAGTGGCCGCACATGCATCTGCGGGCCATACACGATCCTCGCACGCAGCCGCGCCAGCCAGCCCTCCCGCGGAGCCTCGCGCGCTTCGTCCAGCAGCGCATTCATCCGCGTCATAAAGTAGGGGCTGGGCTCAGGCGCTTCCCACTGGTCCATCAGAGCCATCGTCGCACGCAGATCTGCAAGCTTCTTCCGGCAATCGCCGCAATCGGCAACATGAGCCTTTACCTTGGCAGACGCAGCCTCTGGAGCAAGCAGCAGATCAGCCAGCTTCGCTTCCATTCCGGCACATTTGTTCATCGTACCTTCCATCATTCCCACCCCCAGCTTCACGCCGGTTTTGCCCGGCTGTTTTCACTTACACAAACTCTTTCAGCTTCTCCCGCAGTGTCTGGTAGGCGCGGAAGAGCAGCGACTTGGTCGCCGACTCGCTCAACTTGAGCACCTCCCCGATCTGCCGGTAATCCATCCCCTGATACTTGTGCATCAGTACCGCCATCCGCTGCCGTTCCGGCAGGGCCATCACGTGTTTGCGAATAGCCGCCATGCGCTCATCGCGCATGAGCCGTTGCTCCACGGAGGGCTCGTCGTCTGCCACGTCGGGCGTCGTGCCGGTCTCGGCGTCGGGAGCATCCAGGTACACATTCTGCGCGGCCCGCTCGTGCTTCGTGTCCCGCGCATGGTTCACCGCCAGGTTGGTCGCGATCCGGTAGAGCCAGGTGGTAAACTTCGCCTCCGCCCGGTAGCTCTCCCTTGAGCGGTATACGCGCAGGAAAACCTCCTGCGCCAGTTCCTCAGCCACGGCCTGGTTGTGCACCATCCGGAAAAGGAAGTGAATCATCGGCCGGTGGTACTTCCCCACCAGGTAGTTGTAGCCCGATTCATCGCCCGCCGCCACGCGCAGCATAATGGCCGCATCGCTGGCCTCGTCCGCGGCATGGTTTACCCCGCGGTAGGCGTCCGGCCGTTGCGCCGGATTCGCTCCCAGGGCCGGATTGTCCAGGACCATGGTTGCCATATCCTCTGAAACCCTGTACCCGCTGGAAGGTTGCGCCGGTTCCTGAGATTCCGCCGCGGAAATCTCGTCGTCGGGCACATCCGCGCCGCCCGAGCCCCCGCCCGAATTACCGCCCATCCGCGACGCACATAGAAACACCGGGCCGGCGGGCGAGCGCCCGTCCCCGGCAACCGCCAAGTCCAGCCCCCTCAGCGCGATCGACGCTCGTCCCCGCATCCATTGCAGCGCCCACTCCGGAGCAAGTCCCCGCACAGCACCCCAGCCGCGACCGGATGCCTCTGCCTTGCCGATTGATCTCTCTTTCCTGAGCATGCGTTGCGTCCAGCAAGCCGCGGCCCGCAACCCCTTCCAGACCCGGCAAGGGTTGGCCGTAAAGCCCCTCTGGTGCTACTCTAACCCAAGGCGCGCCACCCTGGCGCAGCCTTTGAATCACCCCCTCCGGGGGCGCTTAACTCAGCGGTAGAGTGCCACCTTCACACGGTGGAAGTCGCAGGTTCGAATCCTGCAGCGCCCACCATAATCCCACAAAATCAAAGACTTTCGCCGTTGTTCGACAGCCCAGGCGCAGCCCGCTTACCGCCGCGGAGGCACCCACTGCCCGGAGCGGGCCGACTGGAAGACCGCCTCAATCACGCCCATGTTCAGGATCGCCTCTTCCAGCGGCACCGGCGCCGTACCATCCTCCAGCACCGCACGTGAAAAGGCATCCCCTTGCAGCGTGTACTGGTCGCAAACCGGGAAGGTCTCCGTGGTGATGCCGCTGCCTGTCAGGTCGCCAGTGGCATCAATGAAGATCCGCGTCGGCCGATCCGGCGGCGCGTTGAACGGAATCTCGATCTCGATGCGCCCGCGCGTGCCCAGGAACTGCACTCGCTGATACGCAACCATCTGTGTGCTGCAGGTGAAGATGGCCTGCCCGCTGGGAAACTCCAGAAGCGCCGAGGTCAGACGGTCGATCTGCATCTGCGGGTCGCGGTCGATGCTGGCCACCACGCGCGTGGGCTCCTCGGCAAAGCCGAAGCGCGAAGCATGGATGAGATAACAGCCGATGTCGAGCAGCGCGCCGCCCCCGCACTCCGGCTGGTTGCGGATATTCGCCGAGTCAGTGTTGTAGTAGCTGAAGAAGCCGCCCACAGCGCGAAGCTGGCCGATGCGCCCCTGGTGCAGCAACTCCCGCAGGCGCACCCACTGCGGATGGCTGCGAATCATGAAGGCCTCGCCGATCTGCACGCCGGTCCGCGCCCGCACTGCAAGCAGATTCTCGGCCTCCGCGACAGTCAGGCTCAGCGGCTTTTCGCACAGCACGTGCTTGCCCGCCTCCGCCGCCTTGATGGTCCACGGCACGTGAAGCTGGTTGGGCAGCGGGTTGTAGATGGCGTCAATCTCGGGATCGGCCAGCAGCTCCTCATACGAGCCATAGGCCTTGGGAATGCCAAGTGCCGTTGCGGCGGCCTGCGCCTTGCCCAGGTCGCGCGAGGCAATGCCCGTGACCGTTGTGTATTGCCCCTGCTGCATCGCAGGCAGCACCTTCCGGATTCCGATTGCGGCGGTACTGAGAACGCCCCAGCGAAGTTTCTTGCTCATGCTGGCCATCATAAATCGTGCGGAGCCCGCGGCGTCAGTCCTCGTCGCCGCTCTGCGGCATCTCCGTGGGCTGCTGCTCCAGGTTGATCGCCGGCAGATGCGCCGCTACGAGCTTGCGGTTCATCTGGGGAATCGCCGTATTCTTCAGCCCGTCCCACTTCGCCTGCACCACGCCGAACTCCTCAACAAGATGTTTGCGGGCCGTCTGCTGCGCTTCGGTGGGCGCCGCATCCGCCTGCCCCACCTGCGTGTAGAGCGCCAGCAGATCGCCTGCCGTCTCATCCAGTCCCGGCGCTTGCTCCTGGTGCGCAGTGTCCTCTTTGCCGGCAAGCAACACGGAAAGCTGATCGTCCAGCTCCTTCAGCGGCTGCTTCATCTCCTGCGATGCGCCCGGCACCAGCTTCGCAATCTGCTCACGCGCCGAGTGCGCCTGCAGCGCGGCACTGGCGCTGCTCGCCACCATCGCAGAGAGTTCGCTCTGCGCGTGGTAAAGGCTCTCAAGGTCGGCCCTCGATGCCGTCACCCGCGGGTCCATCTTCACGGTTAATGGAGCGGTCATCGCCCGGCCGTTTGCCGTCAGCCGTACCGTGTAGTCGCCCGGCAGCGCCAGCACGCCCTGCGGCGTGCGTGGCGTGTCATGCGGCACAGCGGAGATGGGGTACTCATAGTGGGTCGCCGTCGGCGCCGCCTCATGCAGATCCCACACCCAGCGGTGCATCCCCTCAGTTGCCGGCAGCGTCGCCGGCATGCGCAGCCAGTAGAGCGGAATCAGCTGCTTTTCCAACTCCTGCTGCGTAGCCTCGGGCGCGTCGTTGCTCGCATAGCGGCGCACCACCTTGTTCTGCGCGTCCACGATCTCCAGCGTTACCGGCCCCTGCGCTACAGCAGGCAGCGAGTAATCAATCGCCGCGCCATCCGGCGGGTTCTCGCCTGCAGGCTCATCGGGAGGCAGCGGTGTGTCCGTGTAGGTGCTGCGGCGCACGCGATACGCCTCACCCGGCTTAAAGAGAAACGGCCCGGCATGCGCCCCACTCACATCCAGTTGGCGCAACGGCGTAATGTCATCCAATATCCAGAACGAGCGGCCATGCGTTGCCACAATCAGGTCGTTGCCATCAACCATCAGGTCGCGCATCGAGGTGTGCGGCAGGTTGTATTGCAATGATTGCCAGTGGTCCCCGTCATCCAACGAGAACCACACGCCCGTCTCCGTGCCCGCAAACAGGAGTCCTTTGCGCACTGTATCTTCGCGCACCGTGTCCACGGGCGCACTGTCCGGCAGCCCCGTCGCAATCGCTTGCCACGTCGCCCCGCCGTCGTGTGTGCGATAGATGTACGGATGCAGATCGTCAACGCGGAAGCGGCTTACCGAGATATAGGCCGTCGCCTCGTCAAAGCGCGATGCGCTGATCTGCGTCACCTTGCTCCAGGGTGCCAGCTGCGGCGGCGTGATGTTCTTCCAGCTCTTGCCCTGGTCCTGCGTCATCCACACCAGCCCGTCATCCGTGCCTGCCCAGATCGTATTCACATCCTTGAACGACGCCGCCACTGAGTAGATGGCGCCGCGCCGCTTCGCTGCATCGCTTGCCGAGAGTGGCTGCACGGAAGCTGGCTGGCCCGCATGTTCGCGTGAAAGATCGGGGCTTATGATCTGCCATGTCTTGCCGTAATCCCTCGTAAGAAACAGCTTGTTCGCCGCATAGAAAAGCAGGTGAGGATCGACAGGCGAAAACAGAATCGGCTCCGTCCTGTCTGCACGAATTCCCGTCTCATGCTCCGGTGCGGGCGTTACGTTCTGCACCTGGCCGGTCACCATATTGAAACGCGAAACCTCCGTGCGCCCCGCTCCATACACAATCTCCGGATGCAGCGGATCCGGCGCGGCATAGCCATATTCAATGATGCCCACCGGATGCCACTCACGGAACGTAATCTCCCCATCGTTGCCGCGGCTTGCAATGCACACAGACCCGCTCTCCTGCTGGCCCGCGCATATTTGATAAGGAAAGGTGTTCGTGACCGCGACATGATACAGCTGCGCCGTTGGCTGGTTGTACCAGGAACTCCACGTCTCACCGCCGTTCACGCTCACCAGCGCGCCCTGGTCACTCACGAGAAGAATGATCTTCGGATCGTCGGGATTGATCCAGAGGTTCTGGTAGTCGTCTCCACCGGGCGCGCCGCGCAATCCGCTCCACGTCTTGCCTCCGTCCGCAGAACGCATCGTCACGATGCTTGCGCTATACACCACGTCAGGATTCTTCGGGTCCACTGCGGGAACAGGCAAATCGCCGCCGCCAATCTTCATCGCCGGGCGCGGATCGTTCGTGGCCCTCGTCCAGCTTTCACCTGCGTCGTCTGAGCGATAGACGCCAAGCCCTTCACCGCTTTCATAGCCGCCATCATGCGTGGTGGATACTGTCGCATACAGCCGGTTTGGTTGGCTCGCGGCGATGGCCACCTGAATCTGCACGAGGTCATCCGGCAGGCCTTTCGTCACGGGATGCCATGTGTCGCCGCCATCCGTCGACTTGAAAAGCCCGCCATGCGTGCCGTTGTACTCATTGCCGTCTTCCCATGGACCCAGCCGCGACTCCCACAGCGCCGCATACACCACATTCGGATGCAATGGATCGATCGCCACATCGGAGCCGCCCGTATTCAAATCCTTGTAGAGCACGCGCTTCCACGTTACGCCGCCATCCGTCGAGCGATAGATGCCACGCTCTTCATTCGGTCCGTAAGGATGACCCAGCACCGCTGCGAAAAGCCGGTTCGGATCGTGCGGGTCCACGGCCAGCGACGGAATCTGCTCGCCGTCCCGCAGGCCTAGATGCTCCCACGTCTTGCCCGCATCCGCTGACCGATAGATGCCGTCCCCGACAGACAGATCGGGTCTGTGCAGCCCTTCACCACTTGCGACATACACAATGTTCGCGTCGGAAGGCGTCACCGCAATCGCGCCAATCGATTGCGTCGGCTCCTTTTCGAAGATGGGGTTCCAGGTGCGCCCGTAGTCCGTGCTCTTCCAAACGCCGCCGTCCACCTGGCCCACATAGAAAACATTCGGCTCGCCCGGCACGCCGGTTGCCGCGCGCGTGCGCCCTCCGCGAAACGGACCCACAAGCCGCCAATGCAGATCGGGCATGGCCGTCGGCTCCTGCGCGCGAAGGACAAGTTCCTGCGGCAGGCATAGCACAATTCCCACAGCAACACACACGACACTCAAAAACAGACGACAGCGACTCATCGGCAACTTAGTCCCCCATTGCAACGCACAGCTATTCTAATTCGCGCCTGCTATGGAAAGAACAATCATTCCAGCGCGGCACGAACCAGCCGTTCCATCTCGTCTTCCTGCTGTTCCATCAACTCCACCAGCTTGAACTGCGTGCGGCAGCGATCCAGGTTATGCCCTTCACGATGCACCTTGTAGTACCGGTCGCCGTCCAGATAGTCCGTGAGAAAGCGAATCCCCTGTTCCCATGTAATCAGCTTTCCGGCAGTTGCCAGCAGCAATTTCTCCGCCTCCACCAAAACCCCGCCCACGGCGCTCAGGTATCCGCGCAGAAGCGCCTCAAACATCGGCAACCGCAACGTCACTCTGGATAGATCACGCTCATCCTCCGGCGCCGGACTCGTCGCGGTGCGAACCATGTCGCCGAAATCGCAAGGCGCCAGCCCCGGCATCACGGTGTCCAGATCAATCACGCAAATTCCCTCTCCGGTGGTGTCATCGAAGAGAACATTATTCAGCTTGGTATCGTTGTGCGTGATTCGCTCCGGCAGATTCGCCCGCATCAATACCCCAGCAAGACCGCGCCGCGCCAGAGCAAACTCAATCTCCCGCGTGGCCGTTCCGGCACGGCCGGTCTCGTCCAATGCAACCGCTCTTTCCAGCGCGACGAGCCGCTTAGGCGTGTTGTGAAAATCAGGAATCGTCTCATGCAACCGCGGTCCGGGCATTGCGGCAAGCGCGGCCTGAAAGCGGCCAAACGCCCGAGCCGCCTGAAAAGCCTGCTCCGCGGTCTCCACCGTTTCGTAGGTGTGCGTGCCTTCTACCCATCCATACGCGCGCCAGCTTTCGCCGTCCATGTCCTCATGCCAAAGCCGCCCGTCCCGCGCTCTCACCAGCGCGAGTACGCGCCGCTCACGATCGCGCACATTCGTCAGTTGCGCCGCCATGTAGGCGGTCACGCGCTCAATGTTCTCCATCAGCGCTGGCACATCTTTGAAAACACCGCACGCAATGCGTTGCAGAAGATACCGCCGGCACGCGCCGCCGTCTCGATACTCGACGCAGTATGAGTCCTGAATGTGGCCCGTTCCCCAATGCACCGCAGAGACAAACTTGCCAGGAAACGCGAACTGGCTCGTCACGCCTTCCAGATGGTTGGGATCGCTCATGCCCACAGTCTCGCCGGATAGAGCCCTTGCTGAATCAACCGGCGAATGCTGGCCACAACGCTGGCTCGATCCTCCTTGTAGGTCACCCCAAACCACTCCTCAGTGGAGCGCAGAACCTTCACCGCCGCCTTGCCCTCGCGAATCAGCTCATTCATCGTGGCGGGCAGATAGCACTCTGCCTTCAAATCGGCGCCGCTTCGCGCAAGGAACCGTGCAAAGCCCCCGTGTAACTGCGCAAAGATCTCCGGCCGGAATCCCCACATGTTCATCGAGACAATTTCATCGCCCGTCAGCTCCGTCACCTTGCCGTCAGCTGACATATCCTTCACCCGTGAGCCATCGCGCTCAATGCAAGTCCGCTCAACAACGCCCTCGAGCATGTCGCGATCATCCACCGCGCAGACTCCACGCGCCACAGAGCCGAAATCAGAGAGCGTCTTGCGCAACAAATATCCTGCCAGCGCATGGGTCGTTGCGCCGCTCTCTACATGGTGTGCGAGCAGACGATAACTCTCCGCGCCATAGAAATCATCCGCATTGATCACTGCAAATGGTGAGGCGATCGCGCTCTCCGCGGCTAGTACCGCCTGCGTCGTTCCCCATGGCTTGGTTCGGCCTGCCGGCACAACAAATCCCTGCGGCAATTGATCGATTCCCTGGAAAACATACTCAACTTCCACGCTTTGCTCGAAGTGTGCGCCGATACTCTGCCTGAACTGTTGTTCGATCTCTTTGCGCAGGATGAAGACAACCTTGCCAAACCCGGCTCGCAGGGCATCATAGATCGAGTAGTCCATGATCGCTTCACCGCCGGGGCCTACCGGGTCAATCTGCTTCAATCCTCCATAGCGGCTGCCCATCCCCGCCGCCAGAACCACAAGCGCTGGAGCTCTCATTGTCTTGCCTCAGTTGCGCCCTTCGGCGTCATCTCAAGCGTCAGCACTTCATACGGCGCTAATTTGAAACTATGCGCTTCCTGCGCATGCATCATCTCCGGAGCCTTGCCCGCATCATCCTTCCACGGGCTCCTAGCTTCATATATCTGCGCAGCACCCGCCGGAAGCTCGAAGGCGGAGGCGAGCCTCAGTGTGATCGTCTGCGGCTGATCGCTCGGGTTGCGAAGCACCAGGATGCCTTTGCGCGGCGACCATGAGGCCCAACCGTACACCTCCAACCATCCGGGATCGCCGCCGATCCAGTGCGTATCCTTCAGCACATCGGCATTTGCATGCGACCAATTCGCGGCCTCGGCAAGATCATCCCAGTTCGCCTGCGTGAGCAGAGACGGCGTAATGTACATCTCCTGCAATTGAGTGCCAGTGCCAAAGTAAGATCGCAGCTCGTTACGGAAATCGTTGCCCGGGTCCTGGTTCAGATGCTGGTGATCACGCGCATAGATCATGCCGTGCAGCATGAGCGAGTTCAGCGGATACAAGGGTCCATTCTGCACCACGCGCCGGTAGGTATCCGCATCGCGATAGGTAATCCAGCGCTCGCGATACGTCCCGACACCTTCCGTCGAGTCATCCTCGCCGCCTCGCCAGATCGAGTCCGCATACATCACCCAGAACGGCGAGGGCCATGTGCCCGTCGTCAGATTGATGTAGATATCCGGCTTGGCCGCCCGCAGCTCGCCGATCAGATGCATCATCGCTGCAAAGTCGCTATCGAAGCGGCTGCCTGGGAATTCGAAATTCACGTTCCCCGTGCCATCAAACTTGAATTGATTGACGCCATACAGGCTCATCATCTTCATGCACACATCGCGAAATGCATCGTAGTAGCGCGGCCCCGACAAAGCATAGCCATCCGCAACAATCTCGTATCCCTGCGCCCTGCCAAACGCGATCCGCTCCTGTTTGGGCTTCGAGTATCCGCCCCACGGCGACATCCACACCCCGGGGTCCGCGCCATAATGCTGCGCCGCCTTCTGCACCGCCCCAAAGCCGTCTGGGAATCCGCTGTTGAACCCCCACAGAGAGTGATGATCGTCCCATCCATCATCAAAAAGAAACGATGCCATCTTCACGCCGCGCTTCTCCACAAGCTCGTGCCCGAACGCGTGAATGCGATCAAGAGCGTCCGCCTCGTTGTAGGGCGTGAAGTACCCCAGGTCATACCAGGAGTTGTAATGCAGAAAAGTTCTGTAAGGATGCGCGCGCTCCCGCTCCAGATACGCCAGGAAATCCCTTCGCATCTGTCCTTCGTGCGCCACGCCGATCACCGCAGAGTAGCTGACCTGCTGTCCGGCACGCAGCGGCAATTCGCGATCCACCCACGTCGTTGCGCGCCCCTTTGTCACGCGACTCTGTGAGAGCGGATCCTCCATGCCCAGAAACCAATTGCCCGCCACAATCGGCGAGCCCGCCACCACGCCGCTTACACGCGCTCCAGGCAGTTCCGCATCAATCAACTGCACGCTGCGGATCGCTGCATCCTTTCCGACCGCCGTCAGCGTAAGGCGCTCGCGCACATAGTTTGACCCATCGCGAAGAATCACCGACCACACCGCCCGCAGTGTATGATCTGCGCTCTCCAGCGGAACATCGAACTCCTCGCCATGAAGATGTTCGGCCATCCGCGATGCGCCCACCAGCGGAGCCCGCTCCACCCGTCGCACTGGCCCGGCAACTTCCAGTTCCTTTGCACCAAAGAGCGCGCCATCCCGATTGACAACCTGGAACGGCTCGAGCGGGCACACTTTGCCCTGAGCCCAGGACGACTCCATACACAGACTGCCTACGCGCCCGTCGCTCTGCGACCAATTTACTCGCAGAATTCCATTTGCAAGTTCGTAGTGCGCGCCAGCCTGCGTCGCGAAGGCTACATTGCCATGGCCAGCGGGAACACTCGCCCAGGATGCAGCGCATCCGGCAAGCAACGCCGCCCAGCTCAGATTCCGCATTGCCGCTCCATCCGCTGCCGGCCAGCGCCGCCGCAGCGAGTTCAGAAATTTCGCCCGTCCTCTAATTCACCACAATCGTAACCGTTCCCGTGGCAGTCGTGGATGCTGAGGTCGCCGTGATCGTGGCGGTATACGTGCCGGCCGTTGTTCCCTGTGTGCTGGTCGTCGTGCAGCCGGTGCTGCTTCCCCCACCGCCTCCGCCGCAGGCCATCACCCCGTCGGCCAGCGCCGCCAGCAGTAATACCATTCCCAGCATCGCCCTCCATCTCCGGCGCTTTTCCGGAGCCCAGAAGAGGAGCAAACATGCCAGCACGGCCCCGCCCGGCGCGTACCACGGCATCCGGTGTGGCTCCCGGTTCGATGCCGTGCACGTTCCGCTGCTCGCGGATAGCGTCTTCACCGTCAACGTCGCAGTCGCCGGACTTGTTCCAGAGATGGTTACCGGACTCGTTGCTCCAAAGCTCAAGGTCGGCGCATTCACCGAGCCGGTTGGGCTGCCGGTTATCGCGGCACTCAATGTCACAGAGCCCGTAAAGCCACCCGCCGGCGTCACGGTCACCGTCGAAGCATTCCCGGTCGCAGCGCCGGCCGTCACCGTCACCGCCGTTCCCGTCACCGTGAAGCCCGGCGGAACCGACGCAGTCACCGTGACCGGATCCTGCGCGCTGCCCGATGCGTAGTTCGTATCTCCGCTGTAATTCGCTGTGATATAGACCGTCCCCTGCGTCAGCGTATTCGCGGGAAGCGTGAAGCTCGCCGCTCCCGAGGACATCGTCACAGCTCCCGAGTTAAAGCTCCCGCTTGTCAGCGTGACCGTCCCCGTCGGCACGGGCAGGCTCGCTGCCGTCGCAATCGTGACCGTCAGGTTCAACGCCTGGTTCGCGGCTGTGGTCGCAGGATTCGGCGTGAACGCAAAGGTGGGGACAGCTTGCAAAAACACGCTCCCAGCTGCGGTAGCGCTCGTGTAGGTGGCATCACCGTAGTACTGCGCACTGATCACATCCTTGCCGACCGGAAGCGCTGCCGTGTAGAGGACTGACGCGCTTCCGTTCGTCAGGGGGAACAACCCGCCGATTCCCGAGATGCTCACGGATCCTGTCGGTGTGGGGCTACCCGATGGCCCACTGACCGCAACTCCGACGGGGAACGGACCGGAAACCGGTGCTGGAGGCAGCGTCAGGGTCATCGTCGGCGATGTCGTGCCCGTCGAAACCACCGATACGCTGCCCGGCGCAGAGCTTCCATGATAGTAGGCATCGCCACTGTAGCTTGCCGCGATGACCAACATGCCCAGGGGCAGTGTATTGGCGGGAACCGTGATCGTGACCGCACCACTCGCTACTGTTGCCGCAGGCGAGGTGTAAACCACCTGGCCGCCCGACCCGGCTAACGTAGAAAAGGTGAGCGTCACGGTTCCCGTCGGTGCTGGCAGGGTCCCGGATGTTGGCAAGCTGACTGCCACCGCCAGCGACTGGTTTGACTTGATAGTGCTCGACGCCGGAGTCACCGTCATGGCGGTGGTTGCGCACGCGATGGAAAAGATGGTCACGGGGGATTGGGCCGACGCCGTGTAGTTCGCATCTCCGCCATATGTCGCCGAAATTGACGCATTGCCGCACGGAATCTGTGAATTCGTGAAGCTTGCGGTGCCCGTGGCCAGGGCCGTTGAGGAGCCCGCCGTCCCGCTCACCGTCCCCGTCCCCAGCGTCGTCGTCCCATTCATGAAAGTGACAGTACCCGTGGGCGCCACGCCATCGCTCTCCACAAAATTCTTCCCGGCGCTGTCAACGAAATTCGCGGTCAGCGTCACCGGGCTGCCCGCGTTGTAAGGTCCGGTGCCGGTGGTCACCTGGAGCGCCGTAGGTGCATGGAGCACCGATATGCTCACCGCCGCGCTTGAACTGGCCTGGAAGCTCGCATCGCCCGGAAACGCCGCAGTCAGCGAATCCGTGCCTGTCGGCAGAAGTGCGGTCTGCAACTCGGCCACACCGCTGCTGCTCAGGGCGGCTGTCCCCAGCGTTGTCGTGCCGGTCTTGAACGTAATCGTCCCCGTCGCAACTCCGTTCGGGCTCG
>JAJZGF010000012.1 GCA_021805025.1 Acidobacteriota bacterium | reverse complement strand
AGTCCGCTGCGGTCTGAGGTAGTGGATGGGGCGGACATTCTGTTTGTGCGGGAGCTGCTGGGCGGTCTTTACTTCGGCAAGCCGCGGGAGTGGAACAAGACAACCGGCGAAGCCTGGAACACGATGCGCTACACGCGGGAGGAGGTGGCCCGCGTGGCCCGCGTGGCCTTCCAACTGGCACGGCACCGCCGCAAAAAGGTGACCAGCGTGGACAAGGCCAACGTGCTTGAGGTCTCGCAACTCTGGCGCGCCACGGTGAATGAGGTTGCGACCGAATTTCCCGATGTGACGCTGGAACACCAGTATGTGGATGCGATGGCGATGCACCTGATGAACCGGCCGCGCAACTACGATGTGGTGGTCACTGAGAATCTCTTTGGCGACATCCTTTCCGACGAGGCCGCGGTCATCACCGGATCGCTGGGCATGTTGCCGTCGGCGACCATCGGAGGCAAGGTCAATCTGTATGAGCCGGTCCACGGTTCCGCGCCCGACATTGCGGGCAAGGGCCTGGCCAATCCGCTTGGCGCGATTCTGACGGGCGCGCTGATTCTGCGTCACTCGGCAGGCCTTGAAGCGGAAGCCGCAGCCATTGAGACTGCCGTGCGCAAGGTGCTGGAGCAGGGCTTCCGCACACCGGATCTGGCCCGTGCCAATCCGCAAGGCTACCCGGTGCTCTCCACCAAGGAGATGGGCGCGAAGGTGCGCGAAACTGTGAAGGCATTGCTCGTCAATGCGTAACGCAATAAAGCTTACCGAGGATATGGATGAGTTCCGAACCAAAGACACTCTTTGAAAAGGTCTGGGAGAAGCATGTGGTGGTCGAGCCCAAGGGCGAGCCAACGCTGCTCTACATCGATCTGCAGCTATTGCACGAAGTCACTTCTCCGCAAGCTTTCGAGGGCCTGCGCCTGGCCGGCCGCAAGGTACGCAGGCCGGATCGCTCGATCGCCACGGTGGATCACAATGTGCCTACCACACTGGAGGGACGCCTCAACATCGTCGACCAGATCGCAGCCACACAGATTGCCACGCTGCGCAAGAACTGCGCCGACTTCGGCATCGAACTGTATGATGTCAACTCGCGTGACCAGGGCATCGTGCACGTCATCGGGCCTGAGCTGGGCATCACCAAGCCCGGCATGACGATCGTCTGCGGCGACTCGCACACCTCCACGCATGGCGCCTTCGGCGCGCTGGCCTTCGGCATCGGCACCAGCGAAGTGGAGCATGTGCTGGCGACGCAGACGCTTCCGCAATCGAAGCCCAGGACCCTCCGCATCGCGGTTGAAGGCAAGCTGCCCAAGGGCGTCACGGCCAAAGACATCATTCTCGCCATCATAGGCCAGATTGGCACCGACGGCGCCACGGGTTGCGTCATTGAATACGCGGGCTCGGCCATTCGCGCGCTTTCGATGGAAGGCCGCATGACCATCTGCAACATGAGCATCGAGGCGGGCGCACGCGGGGGCATGATCGCCCCTGATGCCACGACTTTTGCATATCTGGAGGGCCGGAGATTCAGTCCAAAAGGAGAGGCCTGGAAGGCTGCGGTTGACGAGTGGAGCAAACTGCCCAGCGACCCCGGCGCAACGTTCGACCGCGAACTCTTCATCGACGCGGCGACGCTGGTTCCTTACGTGAGTTGGGGCACCAGCCCAGGCATGGTGGCCCCAGTCACGGCTGTTGTGCCCGACCCCGCCGCCGCATCGTCCGAGCAGGAGCGCAAGGGCCTGGAGCGCGCTCTGGAATACATGGATCTGAAGGCCGGAACCAAGCTCGAAGATGTTTCCATCGACCGCGTCTTCATCGGTTCCTGCACCAACGGACGCCTCGAAGATCTGCGCGCAGCGGCGCGTATCGCCGCCGGATACAAGGTCTCAACACATGTAAGCGCGATGGTGGTACCCGGCTCGCAAGCTGTCAAGGCGCAGGCCGAAAAAGAGGGCCTGGATCGCATCTTCCGCGAGGCAGGCTTCGATTGGCGCGAGCCCGGCTGCTCCATGTGCCTGGGCATGAATCCGGATATTCTTTCGCCTGGCGAGCGCTGCGCCTCGACCAGCAACCGCAACTTTGAAGGCCGCCAGGGACGCGGGGGGCGCACGCACCTCGTGAGTCCTGAGATGGCTGCAGCGGCCGCGATTGCCGGCCACTTTGTCGATATACGTAACTGGCCCGTTCGCGAGGAGGTAAAGGCCTGATGGAACCGTTTCGCACACTCACTTCACTGGCAGCGCCGCTCGACCGTACGAACGTTGACACGGACCAGATCATTCCCAAGCAGTTTTTGAAGCGCATTGAGCGTACCGGCTACGGCGACTTTCTGTTCTTCGACTGGCGCCGCACGGCCGCGGGCGATCCTGATCCCGCATTCGTCCTGAACGTGCCTCGCTACAAGGGCGCGCAGATTCTCATCGCCGGCAAAAACTTCGGCTGCGGATCGAGCCGTGAACATGCGGCATGGGCTCTGAGTGACTTCGGCTTTCGCGCCGTGATTGCGCCCACCTTCGCCGATATCTTTTTCTCGAACGCGGGCAAGAACGGCATTGTGCTCGCCCGCCTGAGCGAAGAGCAGGTTGCCGAGTTGCTCCGCAGGGCGCAAGCCATCGCGGGCTACCAACTCACCGTCTCGCTCGAAGCACAGACAGTGACCGACGACCAGGGCTTGAAGGCATCGTTTGAGATCGATCCGTTCCGCAAGTTTTGCCTGCTGGAAGGGCTCGACGACATCGGCCTTACGCTGCGGCACTCGGCGGCGCTGGACACATTTGAAGCCAGGCACGATGAGGCCGGCTGGCTGAAAGCGAAGTAATCGAAGCCATCCAATCAAGCAGCACAACAGACTAGCCCGAACTAGCAGCTACTAAGGAAATCATGACCATCGAAGGCAAGCGCCAGAGCATCCCGTTGACGGAAGGCCCCAGCCGCGCCGCTGCGCGCTCATATCTGCGCGGGGCCGGATTCGCAAAAGACGACCTGCACAAGCCGCTCATCGGCATCGCCAACACATGGACGGAAATCGGCACCTGCAATGTGCATCTACGCGAAGTTGCGGAAGCGCTGAAGGAGGGCATTCGCGAAGCGGGAGGCACGCCGATGGAGTTCAACACCATCACCATCTCCGACGGCATCACGATGGGCACGCAGGGCATGAAGGCTTCGCTGGTTTCGCGCGAAGTGATCGCCGACTCGATTGAGCTGGTTGCGCGCGGCAATCTTTTCGACGGCCTGGTCGGCATTGGCGGCTGCGACAAGAACATGCCCGGCATCATCATGGCGCTGTGCCGACTCGATATTCCCGGCATGATGCTCTATGGCGGTTCGATTGCTCCGGGCAAGCTCAACGGCGTCGATATTACGATTCAGAATGTGTTTGAGGGGATCGGCTCCCATGCCGCGGGACGCATCGACGATGCGGGCCTGGAAGCGCTGGAGGCCAATGCCTGTCCCGGCGCGGGCGCGTGCGGCGGCCAGTTCACCGCGAATACGATGGCGATGTCCGGTGAGATTCTCGGCATTTCGCCCATTCAGCTTTCCGGTGTTCCCGCGACGGCCAAGGACAAGCACGCTGCCACACGCGAGGCCGGCCGCATCCTGATGGATGCCGTGCGCGCCAACCGTCGCCCCTCGCAGATCATCACCCGCAAGTCGATTGAGAATACGATCGCCAGCGTCGCCGCAAGCGGCGGTTCCACAAACGCCGTGCTGCATCTGCTGGCCATTGCGAAGGAGATGGGCATTGAGCTCTCCATCGACGACTTCGACACGATCAGCAAACGCACGCCGTTCATCTGCGACCTGACTCCGGCGGGCAAGTTTGTGGCTTCTGATTTTCAGGCCGCGGGAGGTTCGCGCCTCCTTGCCAAACGCCTTATTGATGCGGGCTATGCCGATGGAGACACGCTCACCATCAGCGGAAAAACGCTGGCTCAAGAGGCCGCTCAGGCCCATGAAACTCCGGGCCAGGTCGTCATTCACACTTTCGACAAGCCCATCAAGCCAAACGGCGGGCTCGTCATCCTCAAGGGCAACCTTGCGCCTGAGGGCTGCGTGATGAAGGTCGCTGCTGCGGACCGATACGATCATCGCGGGCCTGCACGCGTTTTTGACACGGAAGAAGCCTGCTTTGCCGCTGTGCAATCCGGCCAGATCAAGCCGGGCGACGTTCTAGTGATTCGCTATGAAGGCCCCAAGGGCGGCCCCGGCATGAGGGAGATGCTGCAAGTGACCGCGGCCATCTCATCCAACGCAGAACTGAGCGCACATGTGGCCTTGCTCACCGACGGCCGCTTCTCCGGCGCCACGCGCGGGTTCACCGCAGGCCACGTGGCTCCTGAGGCCTTTGTCGGCGGGCCCATCGCCGCAGTGCGCGAGGGCGACACGATCCACTTCGACATTCCTAACCGTAAGCTGACACTCGAAGTCAGCGACGAGGAAATTGCCGCACGGCTCAAGAACTTTGCGCCGCCTGCACTGCGCTGGCCAGCAGGCGTCTTTCGCAAATATGTTGACCGCGTAAACAGCGCTTCAAAGGGCGCAACCACGTAAAAGCAGACCGCTGATCTGCGACGGCGGATTACTGAACTCTGACAAAGGAGTCACCATGGGAACGAACGCCAAAACGCAAGCATCGAATGCCCACCTCACCACATCCACGCGTCTCACCGGCGCGGAGATTCTGTGGGCCACGCTGGTGGGCGAGGGCGTAACGGATGTCTTCGGCTATCCCGGCGGAGCGATTCTGCCGGCCTATGACGCGCTGCGCAAGTTTCCCATACACCACGTCCTGGTGCGCCACGAGCAGGGCGCGGCACACATGGCGGATGGCTACGCGCGCGCCTCAGGCAAGGTGGGCGTGGCCATCGCCACCAGCGGCCCCGGCGCGACGAACCTCATCACGGGAATTGCAACCGCGATGCTGGACTCCATTCCCATAGTCTGCATCACGGGCAACGTCTCCAGCAAAGTGCTCGGCACCGATGCTTTTCAAGAAGTGGACATCACCGGCATCACGCTGCCGGTGACAAAGCACAACTTTCTGGTGCATCGCACGGAAGACATTGCGCCGGCGCTGCGTCACGCCTTTCAAATAGCCACCTCCGGCCGTCCCGGCCCGGTGCTGGTCGACATTACAAAGGACGCACAGCAAGGCACTGCGATCTTTGACTTTGAAGCGGCCAAGCCGCGCGCTTATCGGCCCCATCCCATGCTGCACGTTGAGGAATCGGGGCTGGCGCACGCAGCTGAGCTCATTCGCAACGCCAAGCGGCCTGTCATTCTGGCCGGCCACGGCGTCATCGAGTCCGGCGCGATGGAGCAGGTGCGCACGCTGGCTGAGCGCGCGCAGATTCCAGTGGCGCTCACGCTGCTGGGCCTGGGCTGCTTCCCTGCTTCGCACGCACTGAACATGGGCATGATGGGCATGCACGGCGAGGCATGGGTCAATCACGCCATTCAGGAAGCCGATCTGCTGATCGCCTGCGGGATGCGCTTTGATGATCGCGTCACGGGCTCCACATCCACGTATGCGCTCAAGGCCAAGAAGATACATATCGAGATTGACCCCGCCGAGATTAACAAGAACATCAAAATCGATGTGGCGCTGGTGGGCGATCTGCGCGCGGTGCTTGAAGACCTGCTGCCCCGCATCCCCGGCCGCGACGGCAGCGCCTGGCTCAAGACGATAGACGCCAGCAAGGGCGCCGTCTCGGTGCGCGACATCAAGAACCTGCCCGACTCCGGCCATCTCTATGCCGCGCATGTGATGCACGACCTGTGGCGCATCACGAGCGGTGACGCCATCGTCGCCACCGACGTGGGCCAGCATCAGATGTGGGAAGCGCAGTACTTTCACCACGAGAAGCCGCGCACGCTCATCACCTCCGGCGGCCTCGGCACCATGGGCTTTGCATTGCCCGCGGCCATCGGCGCCAAGGTGGCCTGCCCTGACAGGGAGGTCTGGGTGATCGCCGGCGACGGCGGCTTCCAGATGACAGCGTCCGAACTGGCGACCATCGTGCAGGAGAAGATCAAGATCAACATCGCCATCATCAACAACGGCTATCTGGGCATGGTGCGCCAGTGGCAGGAGTTCTTCTACGAGCGTAACTACGAGGCTACGCCGCTGGTCAGTCCGGACTTCGTGAAACTGGCTGACGCGCATGGCATTCAGGGCCGCGCCGTGCGCACCCGCACCGAGTTGGCCGAGGCCGTCAGCGTTGCACGCTCCGCGCCCGGCGCATTCCTGCTCAACTTCCTGGTCGAGAAGGAAGACTCGGTTTACCCGATGATTCCCGCCGGGAATGCATTGCACGAGATGATCCGCCGGCCCGGCAAAAATCCGCTGGTGGAGTCGCCCGACGACAAGTAAGTCGCACATCCAGGAGCAAGAAGTCATCATGCTGCATACATTCGTTGCCTATGTGGAAGACCTGCCGGGCGTGCTTACGCGCGTGGCGTCGCTTTTTCGCCGTCTCAACATCAACATCAGCTCGCTCACGGTGGGTCGCAGCGAGCGGCCCGGCCTGTCTCGCCTGACGCTGGTCTGCGAGTCCTCGGCCGAAGCAGGGCATCGCGTTCGCGCCAGCCTCTTCAAACTGGAAAATGTCGTGGATGTGGACGACATAGCCCAGGCCCCATCGGTCACACGCGAGCTGGCGCTCATCAAGGTTGCCGCCTCGCCGCGCAACCGCGCTCAGATCTTCGATCTGGTCGAGGTCTTCCGCGCCCGCATCGTCGATCTGACTTCGGAGTCGCTGATGATTGAGATGACCGGCGTGGAAAGCAAGATTGAAGGCCTCATTGAGGTGCTGCGCGAAGACGAGGGCCGCATCCTTGAAATCTGCCGCAGCGGCAAAATGACGATGCGGCGCGGCCATCATATTTCCAGCGTTCTGAAGGCCATGGGCGCAGGCCCCGATGAAAAGTCCGAGGCCGAGAACCAACCGGAAGCTCTTGAAGCAGGCGCAGCCACCGAGCCGGAATAAGCGGGCGCTGCCAGCCCCTACCATTCAAATCAACATTCCCAACGCACACAAAGGAAAAATCGAGAATATCATGGCCAAGACTTACTACGATCACGCCGCCGATCTCACGCTCATCCAAGCTAAAAAGGTCGCCATCATCGGCTACGGCTCCCAGGGTCACGCCCACTCACTCAACCTGAAGGACTCCGGCGTCCAGGTCAAGGTTGGCCTTGCCGCGGGCTCCAAGTCCATCGCCAAGGCGCAGAAGGCCGGCCTGGAAGTGGACACGGTTGCCGCCGTCACCAAGTGGGCCGACGTGATCATGATCCTGACGCCCGACCAGACCCAGGCAAAGATTTACGCGGAGGAGATTGCACCGAACCTGAAGCCAGGCACACTGCTGCTTTTCGCGCACGGGTTCAACATCCACTTCAAGACCATTCTGCCCGCGGAGAACATTGATGTGGCGCTCGCAGCGCCCAAAGCTCCCGGCCATCGCGTGCGCGAGGTCTTCACAGAGGGCGGCGGCGTACCCGGCCTGATTGCCGTTCACCAGGATGCCACAGGCAACGCGCATGCGCTGACGCTGAGCTACCTGAAGGGCATCGGCTGCACGCGCGCAGGGGTGCTGGAGACCACCTTCAAGGAAGAGACTGAGACGGATCTTTTTGGCGAACAGGCTGTGCTCTGCGGCGGCGTGAGCGCGCTGATCAAGGCGGGCTATGAAACGCTGGTGGATGCGGGCTATCAGCCGGAGAGCGCCTACTTCGAGGTGCTGCACGAGCTCAAGCTGATTGTCGATTTAATCTATCGCGGCGGTCTGGCGTATATGCGCTACTCGATCAGCGATACAGCGGAGTGGGGCGACTATGTGAGCGGCCCGCGCGTGATCAATGAAGAGAGCAAGAAAGCGATGAAGGCGATTCTGACTGAGATTCAGGACGGGACTTTTGCCAAGCGCTTCCTTGCTGACCAGAACTCCGGGCGGAAAGAGTTCATGGCCTTTCGCGAAGCCGAAGCCAAGCATCCGATTGAGATCGTGGGGAAAAAGCTGCGCGCCTCGATGCCGTTCCTCGATCCGGTCACGGTGGAAGAAGTGGCGAAGAGTCGGTAACGGCCTGCGCAAACATCGATGGCCCACTGAAGCACGCACTCAGGGGCCATCTTTGTTTCTAGCAGGGCTCTAACCGGGCTGCCTGTCTATCTTGCGATTCGACTTCACAATCCATCAAAGCACAGTCCCGGGCTCTGTCTAATCCGCAATCACTCCTGCTTGCAGAGTGCTCGGGAGGAGCATGGACGGAAGCGCCAACGGCTCGCATCGCTGCAATCTCCTTATGAGTTCCAATGGCTGCCTCGCGTCGATCTGCGTACACTTTCGGCGTACCAAACCTCACCTCAGCCGAAAAGCCATGGGTCCCCAGCACTTTGAAGAGGTGCGGCAAGAATGCGTCATCGCCGAACCAGCAGAAATCGCGTTCGTGCGCTCCCGCTGCTGGCAGATAGCGCAAGGCCGCCGCAGTGATTGCGGCGTTGCCTTGAATAGCCGGCTCATACAGAGAAGGATGAAAGCGGAGCAAAGCACTGCCATCTGTGCTGGTTCCCTCTGGAAAGAGGATGATCGGTGCTGGAAAAGCGAGCCGCTCTGCGATGAGTTTGGCCACACGGTTGGTGCTGGATCGGCTGGAGCGCGTCAAGAACAGCGTGCCATTCGCGCGCGCCAGGGTGCCGAAATAAGGCCATCTGCGCACCTCCTCCTTGGAGACGAAGAAGCACGGCATAGCGGCTCCG
This sequence comes from Acidobacteriota bacterium, assembly GCA_021805025.1. Taxonomy (GTDB): domain Bacteria; phylum Acidobacteriota; class Terriglobia; order Terriglobales; family Acidobacteriaceae; genus Telmatobacter. The sequence continues at coordinate 38,416 of JAJZGF010000012.1, read as the reverse complement.
AGGACCCCAATGTCCAGGTAACTGAGATGGTTTGCGACGAGCAGCCCGGCGGGAGGTGGATGACCATGCACCTGGCAATCAACATGAAGACTGGACAACACAGCGCGACAAGATTTGTGCATCCAGAGTGTGCGTTGCTCCAGAGTGAGAGGGCCACGCAAGCGGCGCACGGCAAGATCCAATGCACACACTGCCAGCGTAATGCCCAGTTGCGCAGCGCGCCAGACAACACGCAGTTTCATGGAGCGAGCGGGGCGAGGAATCGATTCCTTGCAGCCTGCGATAGTGCAGCGATGTCCAGCAGGGTGAGGAAGTCGATGGTACCGAACTCCCGGTCCCATGCCGGCGGAGCGCAGATGCGCGCGCCGATAGCCAAGTAGGCTTTCAACAGTCGCGGAATCTTCGGTTGCGTCTGCGATTGCTGTACTGCCGCGGGCGATTGGGCATCAGTATCCAGTGCGAGCGCGGGACAGCCGTAGGGGCCCTTAGGCAGCGTCTCAAACTCCGGCGAGACCCGGAAATTGTGCAACTGACGATACATCTCCCACCCATTGGCGGGGCACTGCGAGTGCAGCGATGAACAGCCGATCAGGTACCGAAGACCCGCCTGCGTGGCAAACTGTGCAATTCCTCGCCAAAGAAGCGTGAGCACCTCTGGCGTTCGATGCTCACGATCAATTGAAGCGCGACCCAGCTCAAGCACATAAGGGCGCAGCGGCTCATAAGGATCGAGATGGAACTCCTGCTCAGAGTAGTACCCAAGATAACGCGCCGCGGTGGGACCAGACTGCATTCGATAGGTTCCCACGACTCTCCCGGTGATCTTGTCCTCCACCAGGAGATGATCACAGAAGAGATCGTACTGGTCTGCGTCCATCCCTGTTATGTACGATTCGTCGAGTCCTTCTCCTAACTCAATGTTGAACACCTTGAAGCGCAGGCGACACGCCTCATCGCGATCCTCAGCGGACTCAGCCAGGCGCAGACAATAGCGACCTGCCTCCGCGCGGACCTGGACTCCAGTTTCGAAATCCGGCGCGTGGGGATAGACACAGGACGATGACGCCGCAGATGGAAGGCGGTGGAGCGGTTTCATCTCTGAATTTTGGAGCCCGCCATGCACGATCACGCAAATAGTATCCGGCGCGCTTATGAAGGGAGCATCAAGATACTGCAAATACGCCACGAAACTCGCATCTTGTCAGCCTGAGCGCCGTTCTGCCTCGGGATGCAGGAAATGCAGTTTCAACTTTGCGCGAGTGTGCCGCGGCTTGGCGATGGCGGAGCGAATTTACCTTGCCGCGGTGAGGGACTGCACGGGAACCAGCATGTCTTCTTTGCGCATCACGAGGTTGGTGGCATTCAGGGTAGCCAGCTCAAAGCCGTGGCCATGGGTGATGGCGTCTGTGGGGCACGCCTCCACACAGTATCCGCAGAAGATGCAGCGGTTGTAGTCGATGTTGTAAACCTTGGCGTAGCGCTCCGACGAGGAAATGCGCTTTTCATCGGAGTTGTCCGCAGCCTCAATATAGATGCAGTTTGAGGGGCAGGCGGCGGCGCAGAGGAAGCAGGCCACGCATTTTTCTAGGCCGTTTTCGTCGCGCTGCAGCACGTGCTTTCCGCGGAAGCGCGGTTGGAAAATGGCTCCGCGCATGGGACCCGGGCCGTCGGGATAGTTCTCCACCTGCGTGGGCTGGAAGATCTCCCCGAAGGTGATGCTCATGCCTTTGGCAATGGCGGCAATGTTGCCCACAATCGACATGTATCCAGTATACGATGAAGGCCGGGAGAGATTCATGAGGCGAGGTGCGAAGAAAGCAATTGTCCTGGCGCTCGGACTCGGCTTGTGGACGACCGGCGCGGATGGACAGCAGAGACCCAGCATGCCCATGGGGCCGCCGCCGGAGCCTGATACGAGCAGGATTCAACAAGAGATGGCGGCAAAGGCGGCCGCCGGGCCGCTGCGGGTGACATTCGACAGGAAATCCGCGGAGTGGACGCCGGAGAAGCTGGCGGCGCTGCCGCATACGGCGATCACGGTGTTCGACACGCACAGCAAGGCCAGCGAGACCTACTCCGGCGTGCCGGTGATTGACCTGCTAATCCCGCTGGGGTTTCCGCAAAAGCCGAAGGCCAAGGACTACCGGCTCTATCTGGTGGCCGAAGGGGCGGACGGCTACGCGGTGGTCTACGCGATGGCCGAGGTGATTCCCGAGGTGCATGACGCGACGGTGATCGTGGCCGATGCGATGGGCGGCAACCCATTGGGCTCGACGGGGCCGCTGCAGCTTGTGGCTACGGGAGAAAAGCACCCGGCGCGGTGGGTACGGAATCTGGTGTCGATCCGCGTGGAGACGGCGCGCTAAAGCCCGGCACGATGCGCGCATAGCGAGGGGCAGACCGCCTTACTTGCCAGGATGCGCGGGGGCGACCTGATCGCGGCACTTGCAGGGCTTTCCGTTTTCATGCACCGGCCTGGGGTGCAGCAGGTCGCGGCAGAGCTGGGAGTCCTGGCCGTCGGCAAAGCCGGGCACCGCGTCCTGCGCGCTGCAAAGCCTCTGCTCCATGGCGGCTGCCTGCTTATCGCTCACCTGCTGTACGCGATCCAGGCTGTGCCAGGGGTCGATGTCGTACTGGTATACATAGTCTTCCGCGGGCTTTTGCGCGCCGTAGTCGAAGTGGGTCCAGGAGCCGGCAAACTCGTTTCCGCTGGGATCAGCCAGTACGGCGAAGACCTGTGTCCAGGCGACACCGGGCGGCGGGTTGGCGCTGTGGACTGTGACGGCCTGATTGCCATGCAGCCATCGCGCGCCCCAGCCGTGCTGCGTGATGTCGTAGTAGAAAACGGTGAAGAAGGTGGAGGCGTTGCACTCGCTGCAATCGTCGTAGAGAGCGGCCAGTTCGCGCGGACGGCCGGGCGTGAGCTGAATCCAGTCAAGCAGGCGCAGATCAGCGCCCTGCAGCACGCGGAGGACGGCATGTGTGGTGAGCGAGACGCTCCAGACATTGAAGGTGTCTGTGCCGACCGCGCCCTGCGGGTTGGCACGGAGCGTGGTGACGACGAGGGCTGCGTCATATTGCACGCCGATCTCGCGGATCGCGGTCCATTTTTCAGGCTCGAGCGAACGGGTGACCCAGGCGATGACATCCTGATCCTGGGACGAGTGAAAGTCAACCCAGTGGAAGGAATCGGGGGCCTGCTGGGCGATGGAGGGCCTCAACATAGCAAGGAGTGTTGCGACGAGAAAAACCAGGTGTCTGCAAATCAGGGGTCTGCAAATCGCACCGCGCATATCTTCAGGGTATAACAAGGGCACTGCGAACCTTCAAATGCCCAGCCTGCCCCACATGGCATCCACTTTGGCTTTGGTGTCGCGGTCCATCTCAATCATCGCGGGCCAGGGGCGCTCGAAGCCTTCGGCCTTCCATTTGCGCGTGGCGTCGATGCCCATCTTGGAGCCGTAGTTCGGCAGGCGCGAGGAGTGATCGAGCGAGTCGACGGGGCCGAGCGTGAACTGGATGTCGCGCTCGGGGTCGATGTTGTTAGCAACGCGCAAGACCACCTCGCCCAAATCCTGCACGTCGCAGTCTTCGTCCACCACGACGATGCACTTGGTAAACATAGCCTGGCCGAGGGACCAGATAGCGTTCATCACCTTGCGCGCCTGGCCGGGATAGGACTTTTTAATGGAGACCAGCATGAGGTTGTGAAAGACGCCTTCCACGGGCAGATGCACATCGACAATCTCGGGAATGGTCATCTTCATCGCCGGGAGGAAGATGCGTTCGACGGCCTTGCCCATCCAGGCGTCTTCCATGGGCGGCTTGCCGACGATAGTGGCGGCGTAGATGGGATCCTTGCGATGCGTAATGCAGGTGATGTGGAAGACCGGGTACTCGTCGGTCATGGTGTAGAACCCGGTGTGGTCGCCGAAGGGTCCCTCGCTGCGCAGCTCGCCGAGTTCGACGTACCCCTCGAGGATGATTTCTGCGTGCGCAGGGACTTCAAGATCGACAGTCTCGCACTTCACGATCTCGACCGGCTTGCCGCGAAGAAAACCTGCGATCATGAATTCCTCGATCTCAGGCGGCGCAGGGACAATGGCGGCAAAGGTGGTCGCCGGATCGGTGCCGATGGCGACGGCCACCTCCAACCGCGAGCCTTTCAGATTGCCCATAGCCACCTGGGGCAGGCCGCCGATGGGGCCATCGGGAATGCTGACGGCGCCGCCTGCGGACTCTGCCATGGCGGCAACGCGGGCGGTAGCGGAGCCGGCGTCAGAGGCCGCGGATGCGGCAGCGCGCAAGGCTTCGCGGTAGTGCTCGGCGGCAACCTTCTGCCTCTGCCAGTGCATGCCCGTGGTACGGCCGTCGTAGACCTGCATGCGATACATGCCGATGTTGCGCTTGCCGGTGCGCGGGTCGCGCGTGTGGACGCAGGGCAGCGTAATGAACCGCCCACCGTCATACGGCCAGCACTTGAGAATAGGGAAGGCGTTGAGGTCGATGTTGTCTTTGAGGATGACTTGCTTGCAGGGCGCATCCTTTGTGCTGACAGTTTTTGGGAAGGCGCTGGTGAGAGCGCCGAGCTGCGGCAGCATTTTGAGCTTGTCCAGGAGACCCTCGGGAGCCTTCACATTCATCAGGCCGTGAATGCGCTCGGCAATCTCATCGAGCCGCTCGACGCCAAGCGCCATGGCCATGCGGCGCTCGCTGCCGAATTGGTTGATGAGGACCATGTGACCGGGATGGCCCTTGACGTTTTCAAAGAGCAGCGCGGGGCCGCCGGGCGCGTAGTTCCCTTTCGTTTGGGCCTGGGTTCGCGCGTGGCCGCCTGCGCCGATCTTTGACGCGCGGTCGGTGATCTCAGTGATCTCCAGCTCCGGAGAGACCTCTTCGCGAATGCGCTTGAGTTCGCCGTGCTTTTCAAGAGTCTTGATCCAGTCGCGCAGGTCGTCGTAGGCCAAGGTTATCTGCTCCGTGCGGTGAGTACCGTTCTCTTTCATACTACGGCTTGAGGCAGTTGCGCGGTACGGCTTGCCCGGGGTCGGGAACGTTGGATCTTTGAACACGCGAAGGCTTTGTATTCTCCTGCGGGGTGTGGCATACTCCCACGCACGGCATGGGAGCCGTAGAAGGAGAACTTCGAGATGCATCATCCTCCCCTGCATCGATGCAAGTCCTACATCAAATTTCCTAAACCTGAAGCGCGGGCCGCGGCTTTGCCGTGGAACGTGCCGAACCTGTGCGCCGCGTACAACTGGCCTGCACAACGGGCTGGGGGCGGCGTGATCGCAATCGTAGAGCTGGGCGGCGGCTGGGTGATGTCCGACATCGACGCCTATTTCCAATCGCTGGGCCAGCCGACTCCGTCCATCACGGATGTCTCCGTGGATGGAACGCAGAACAGCCCGAACCAGAGCGGCAGCGCCGGCGATGCAGACGTTGAAGTGGCGCTGGACATTGAAGTTGCAGCGGCTTCCTACTTTGCGGCGACGGGCAGCGCGGCGACGCTCCGCATCTACTGGTCGCAGGACATTGCCGCCGCAGTGAAGATGGCGACGGCAGACGGCTGCGATGTGTGCTCAATCTCATGGGGCGCTGACGAGGCAATTTGGGGCACAACGGCGGCGGAACAGATGGAGTCCACTGCGGCGGCCGCCACCAGTTCCGGCATGATTGTCTTTGCGGCCGCGGGCGATAACGACTCCAGCGATGGTGGGCCGACCCCGGCGAATGTGGATGTGCCATCGTCCTGCCCGCATGTGGTGGGCTGCGGAGGCACCCACAAGACGGCGTCTTCTGAAACCGTGTGGAACGACAACCCTGGACAGACCAACGGCGAAGGCACCGGGGGTGGATACTCGACGATCTTTCCCGTCCAGGCTTTTCAGGTTGGCGCGCCCCCCACGCCTGCGGGCTCGACCGCCGGAAAGGGCAGGATGGTGCCGGATGTGACGGCAGACGCCGACCCCCAGACCGGGTACTACATCTTCGTGCATGGATCGTCAACGGTGGTGGGCGGCACCAGCGCCGTGGCACCGCTTTATGCGGGTCTGTTTGCCGCTTTAGGCACCAAGCTGGGCTTTGTGACGCCGAAGCTGTGGCAGAACCAGGGAGCTTTCAACGACATCACGGTAGGGAGCAACGGCTTTTACAGCGCCGGGCCCGGGCCGGACCCATGCAGCGGACTGGGCTCGCCGATCGGCATACGTCTATCGGCGTTGTTCTGAGGACGCACTGAAGGGCTCAGTGGGCCCCTGAGACTACCTGTACCAGGGGCTGCACAGGCGCAATGGCATCGAGGGGATAGCCCCGCCGCTTCCACTCCTCGAAGCCGCCGCGCAGCGGTCGAACGCGCTCAATGCCGAGCTTGTGCAGGACGAGCGCGGTCTTGGCCGCGGTGGCCTCGCTGGGGCAGGTGCAATAGAGGACGATGTCGCGGTCGCGGGGAATCTCGCTGATTCGAGCGGCCAGGGCTTCGGGCGTCAGGTGCAGCGCGCCGGGCAGGGTGTAGGGGTCCGGCAGCAGCTCGAGCGGATGACGCAGATCGACGATGAAGACCTGCTCGCCGGCATCCAACTGGCGCTTCAGTTCTTCGGGCTCGAGCCGCGCGTCAACCAGTTTGCGCAGGAAGAGTTCGCGGCGGTAGAGCCGGGCGAGGAAGAAGCCGACAATGCCGAGGATGAGGAGCGCGCCTGAAAAGCGACCCACCAGGTTGAGCAGGCTGGGGTCGCGCTTGAGCGCATCGCCGAAGAGACGGCCAACCGTCAACAGTCCCCCGACCCACAGGGACGAGCCGATGCCGTCATAGAGAAGGAACTGCGCCATGGCCATGCCGTTTTCGCCGGCTACCGGAGGGGCGAGCGTGGCCAGGCCAGGGACAAACTTGGCAATGACGAGCGTGAGAGCGCGACGGCTGGCAAAGGAGTTCTGGGTCTGACGGACGCAGACAGCCGGCTCCAGGGAGAGCTTGCAGAGAATACGCAGGACATGGTGTCCGTAGCGACGGCCGATGAGGAACCAGGCTGTATCCGCCAGGAGCGATGCAACCAACCCGGCCAAAAAGGAGAGCGGAAAGCTGATCTCATGCTCGGCCGAAAGAGCGCCCGCCGCCAGCAGGACAGGAACGGCCGGCAGAGGCAGACCAGCCTGCTCCACCAGAACCCAAAGGAAGAGCAGCAGATAGCCGTAGAGGAGAAGAATATGCGTGGGCAATGCCATAAGGGGACGACCTGCTTGCTCAGGAATCAGGAAGCTCCGCGCCTCTCAGCCAAGCCGGACAAGATGCAGAGAAGCTCTTCCTTTATCGGATGAACAAGCGGAGATTTCGTTGCAATCTCTGCCAGGTGGAAAAGTGGAAGGCCGCACAGGAGGCAGCTTCGCGGGCAGAACCAGTAAGTCTGTTACTGCGCAGCGTGTTGGGACTCGACGGCAGGCTCTGATGCACGCGCGGTCTGCTGATCTTTGCCGGCGAAGTAGTTGCGGTCCCACAGGTTCTTGTAGAACTCGCCGGTGAGCTCGGCGGCGCGGGGACCAAAAGTTGGCCGCCCACCCTCCAGGAAGAAGACAGTGACCATGTTCCCCTGCGGCGTCTCGGAGTAGGAGGCAAACCAGCCAAAACGGGTGCCCTTGTCAGAGCAGGTGCCGGTTTTGCCGAAGACAGGCAGTTCCTGGAAGTTGGCGCGTAGACGCCTTGCCGTGCCGTACTGGACTGCTCCGGCCATGCCGTCCTGCAGATCCGGAACATACCTGGCGATATCCAGGGTGCGCTTGACCTTGGGCTGGAAGCCGGCGATCTCTTCCGGCGTGGCGGGGTGCTGCAGGTAGTAGAGGGTTCCGCCGTTTGCGATGGCTGCCACCAGGGCGCCGAGTTGCAGGGGGGTCATGGAAACACCCTGTCCGAAGCTGCACATGCGGCCGACGCCGCCTTCCGAGGCCGGGATCGGCTCATCGGGATAGACGCCCAGCTGCTCACCCTGAATGTGATAACCGGCCAGTTCGCCGAGCCCAAACTGATTGGCATAGTGGCGGACCCGGTCAAAGCCCAACTCGCGGCCCAACTCCTCAAAGTAGAGGTTGTTGCTGTGCGCGATGGCCTGGGTCATGTTCATGCGGAAGCCGGCCAACTGCACCATGGTGTCGCGCGTAACCAGCCCCTCAGACAGCGCCGCGAGGGCCACGGAGAGCTTGATGGTCGAGCAGGGTTCCGCGCCCGGAGCGAGAGCCAGTTTCTGATTGACCATGGCCAGGATGCGTCCATTGGCGGGATTGATGACCACGGCCGTGCCATTCATGTCGCCCATGGCGTCAATCGCTGCCTGGCGTACTACGGGATCTTCGCCTGCGGTGACGTCGCCCTCGCCGACTGCGCCGGTGACGAAGGAGCTGGCGGTGAAACGCTCATAGTAGCGATGGCGATGCGTGCGCAGGCTGGCGCGACGCACGGTTGCCGCTCCGGACACTGAGCTATGCACGGCTGCGGTGTGCGACGCTGCGTGCCTGGCTGAGGCGCCTTGCGCCGCGTGGTGTGCGGTAGTGCGGTGCGTGCGGGCGTGTGCGCCGGCGGAAAGGTGCTGGCTGGCTGGCTTTGAGTGATGCAGGGTATGAGGCGCATTCAGCGCAATGGCGGGGCCGGCGCAGCATCCAAAAATAACAAGCATGAGGCCCCAGGCTCGAACGCAAGACTGTCTCATCCAGCTAGTATCCTCTCCATTGCGACTCTATCGTCCTGCGTTTCCGTGCCGGGACTGCACTTAAGTAATTTGCATAGAACGAGCAACAATCAAAAGATCGCGGTCATGATGATCCGACCGGCAAAGAAAGATTGCAAAAAAACAAACGAAAGATGGATGCAATTCTCATACGGTCCAGCGAAACTGTTGCTTCTTTCTACAATACCTGAAACACAGGCCGAAATTGCAGGAAAAATCACTTGCAGCAGCCCCAATTTCGCGCTCCTGCAAAAAGTAAAACCCTTCCCCTTCAACACCTGCGAGCGCGACCGGAGCAGTCAACTCTTAAAACTGCAGTCGGCGCATAAAGGCCGGGACGTCCAGATCCCGCTCAGGCTCCTCTGAGGGCTCTTCGAAGATCGATGTCTCAGGCCTGGCGATCTGAGCTTCCGGTGGGGTCGCGATGTGGACACCATTGCCCATGTCAGACGCATAGTCCCTGGGCAGCGGCGTGTAGGCGGCCTCCTCAGCCAACTCGGCGAACTGCGGCCGGGTCGGGGCAAAATCCTGCTTGCTCAAGTCAAGAGATGCCACATCCTCCTCCGCCACTGCGGCGCGGGCTGAATGAGCGGCGGAGGATCCGGCGACTTCTGCGCCGCGCGATAGGCCTTCTTCCTCTTCGCTCTGGAAGCGCGCCCGCGCTGGTGCTGTGATGGCGGGTGCCTCCGGTTCGCGCATCCAACTGTCCGGTGCAACCACGGGCACGGAAACGACCGGGACCTCTTCCACGTTCAACATGCGCGCGCGGCGCTCCGGCATCTGATCGCGGAAGCCGGTGGCGATGACGGTGATCTTGACCTCGTCGCCCATGCGCTCGTCCTGCACGGCGCCGAAGATGATGTTGGCATCTTCATGGGCGGCAGACTGGATGAGCGAAGAAGCCTCATTGACCTCGGAGAGCTTCAGAGAGCTGGATCCGGTGATGTTGATGAGGATGCCGCGCGCCCCGTCGATGGCGCCCGCCTCCAGCAGTGGGGATGCCATGGCTGCCTGTGCCGCCTCAATGGCGCGGTTTGAGCCGGAGCGCACAGCCGTACCCATCACGGCATGTCCCATGCCGGCCATGGTGGTTTTTACATCGGCAAAGTCGCGGTTGATGATGCCGGGGATGGTAATGATGTCGCTGATACCCTGGACGCCCTGTCGAAGAACATCGTCGGCGACGCGGAAACTCTCAAAGAAGCCGGCGTCCTTGGCCACGGCGAGCAGCTTCTCGTTGGGGATCACAATCATTGTGTCGACGCTTTCAAGCAGCTCTTTCAAGCCGCGCTCAGCCTGCTGCAAACGACGCTTGCCTTCAAACGAGAAGGGGCGCGTAATCACCGCGACAGTCAGGATGCCCATTTCACTGGCCAGTGAGGCAATAACGGGAGCAGCGCCGGTGCCGGTACCGCCGCCGAGACCGGCGGTCACGAAGACCATGTCCGCGCCTTCCAGCGCTTCAATGATCTTTTCCGAATCCTCCAGGGCGGCGCGGCGGCCCACATCGGGGTTCGCTCCCGCGCCAAGGCCTGAGGTAAGGCGCACGCCGAGCTGCAGCTTGACCGGGGCCTGCGAGAGCTTGAGGGCCTGCACGTCGGTGTTGGCGGCGATGAATTCCACGCCTTCAAGCCCGGCCTGGATCATGCGATTGACGGCATTGCCGCCGCCGCCGCCGACGCCGATGACCTTGATGCGGGCTCCGCGCGGGCTTTCATCGTGAAACTGAATGCGCATCTCTCCGGCTTCGTTTGACTGCTGCTCCATGGGACGTGGGCCTCCTTCAAAGTTCTCCAGTTAAAAACTGGCTGCAAAAAGTGCGCGCAATTTGGCGCGCAGGGTATTACTTTCCGCCGCACGGGTGACACGCGTGCGATGGGCGTACAAGAGCGTTCCGATCAAGGTTGCAAAGGCCGGGTGGGCCAGTTCGCCCGGCATATTGGAGAGCCGGACCGGCATCCCAGTCCGGGCTGGAACGCGCAGTTGACTCTCCGTTACATCCAGCATACCGGGCAGGGCCGAGCCGCCGCCTGTGAGCACGCATCCGGCGCCGAGCGCATCGAGCACGCCGCCATGCCTGAGGCTTTCCTTTACAAAAAACATCAGCTCGCGGGCCCTTGGTTCGAGGATCTCCGCAACCGTGCGCAGGGCGAGCCGCTTCGGCTGGGGATTGGCAATGTCGATCTGGGCTTCCTGCGGAACCGCGGTGACGACGGCATGGCCGAATTGACGTTTGAGGTCCTCGGCCTGCGCGACGGGCATCTGGAGGCCGACGGCGAGATCGTTGGTGAAGTGCGCGCCGCCCACAGGAATCGACCCGGTGTGCGCGACCGCGCCCTCAAAGAACACGACGAGGTCACTGGAATGTGCGCCGACGTCAAGCAGGCAGACGCCGAGCTCGCGCTCGTCGGAGGAAAGTGTGGCTTCCGCCGCGGCGATCGACTCGAGCACGGCCTCTGTGACCTCAAGGCCGGCGCGATTGGCGCAGGTGATGGTGCTCTGCATCGCGCTGCCGGAGCAGGTGGCGATGTGCAGATCCACCTCCAGCCGCGCGCCCACCATGCCGATGGGGTCGAAGATGCCGGGCTGATCGTCAAGGATGAACTGGCGTGGGAGCAGGTGCAGGATTTCGCGATCGGGCGGGCGCTCGACGGCGCGCGCGCGGTCAATGGCGGCGCGCACGTCGTCTCTTGTAATTTCGCGCATGCGGCTGCCCAGATCGAGGCCGCCATTGGTGTTGACGCCGCGAATATGCGGTCCGCCCACGCCGACCACGCATGCATCAATGTTGGCGCGCGCGGCGGCTTCGGCGTGGTCCACTGCCGCCTTGACGGCCCTGGCCGCCGGGCCCAGGTCGGCAATGAGCCCCTTCCGCATGCCCGCGGACTCAACCAGGCCGTGGCCGCGATAGCGAAGGGCGCCTTCATTAAGGTCAGCGGCAAGTACGCGCGTCCACGCGCTGCCCACATCCAGGACTACGATCAGGTTGTCTTGCTTCTGGCTCATCGTTCTCAGCTCACTGTCCCTGCCGTGCCGCTGCGGCTGCCCTGGGGCTGTTTGTCGTTTGCCTGGTCTTGTGGAGCGGGGCGTGTTTGGCCTCCGCGCGCTTCCTGGCTTTGGCTCGCGCCGCGCGCTGCCTGGCCGCGGCCTTTTCGATGTCAGCCTGACTCAGTCGCACCTTCGCCGTCTTCGTGCCGGCGGGATGGCTCGACGAAACGACGGGCTTTGCGACATTCGGCTTCACAGGCTTGACGGCGGCGGCAGCATGCTTGACGGGAGCGGGGGCCTGCTTCGCGTCCTGCTTGACGCTGGGCCTGGCCTCGGGCTGCGCCGGTTTGCTCTCAGGCGCAGTCGCGGCGGCCTGGTTACCGGGTGCTCCGGGAGTCATCTGCAGAACAACCTGCTGGTCATAGCGCAGGTCCACTTCGGCAAGCCTGGGGTACTGCTGACGCCACTCTGCGATGTGCGCCTTGTAACGCTGGTAGCGCTCAAGGAAGTGGTCCTCGCCGAAATGGGCCAGGATGTCCGCGCCCTGCTCGGGCATCAGCACGCGCGCATCCTCGGGGTCAGTCAGATCGATCTCTGAAATCTGATCTGAGTTGTGCTGGGTGTTCGCGTCCAGATCGCTCAAAAGGCGCAGATAGACTGCCATGCGCGCCTTGCGCGAGGGCAGCGGGTCGCGGGCGTCGATGCCCGTGAGCACGGGGAACGAGTAGTGATGTTGCGCCATGGCTGCAGCCGGCATGTCAAGCAGGACGCCGTTGGCATCGACGAGACCGATCTGTTGGCCGCGGCGGACAAAGGCGACCGGCTGGCGCTCGACGATCGACACGCGAATCTGATCGGGCAGCAGGCGCATGACGGATGCGCGCTCGACCCACGGAATCTGCTCCAACTGATTGCGGCGCTCATTCAACGGAACAAAGAAGATGTTGCGGCCAATGTCGGCGCCAAACAGCGGCAGAAGATCGGCGCGGCTCACTTCCCCAAGCCCGGTGGCCTGGATGTTGCCGGAACTCTCAATGCGGAATTGAGAATCGTGATCGAAGAAGTGCCTGACAAGGTGCAACGCCACTGCAGCGCCGGCCAGAAGGAGCACGCCGGCGACACTGAGAAGAACGCGGCTCCATGTGCCGGAGGGTCGCCACCATGGCTGGCGCGGACCGTCATACCGCCCTCGACCGGAAATCTCTTCGTCGTCAGAGTCTTCCATGTCGACCGGCATGCCGGGCAGGCCCCGATTGGAAAAGGGCACAGCCTTCTGTGTGCGCCGGAAGCGAGGTTCCATGGGCGCATCATCTTCCCACACAAGGGGACGAGTTTGATTACTGCCTTTGATCGCCACGCCTGAGCAAGGTCGTGAGATTCGCCAGGTTTCACTATAGCCCGCGCGGATGCGGACCCAGGGGACGAGTAACAATGGGGGAACCCGTTGCGTAACGAGGCCGGGAGCGCCGGCTCATCGGCGACCGGCAGAAGGCCGCCTGCCGCGCCTGCAGGAAGCACGATACGGCTGCCGCAGAGACTGGAGCGGCAGCCATACGGCTCAAGCCCATTCGAGCGTGAGCACGGAGTCGGCCGGGTGTTCCACGGCCAGCGCCTGGGTCCCGTGGACGAGTTGCGTGCGCGTCTGGGGACCGCGGTTGGCCAGCACCACGACAAAGCTGCCATCGGGATTGCGGAAGCCTGAATGCGTGACCTGGCCGCCTGCGACCGGTCCGCCCACTCCATCGGTGGCGAAGACCTTTGCGCCGCGCCGCACATGCCTGGAGTAATGCGCGAAGGCCCAGTACTGACCGCTGCGTGTGATCTGGTGGGTCGCGTTGTCTACGGTGACGACGCCTCCGCAGGAAAAGGGTCCCACGTTCGGCTTGCCATTCTCATCCAGCGCCAGATTCCACGACGTGATGGAACGCGCCCAGTTGTTGACGATGCCGTTGCATGTATCGGCCCATTTCGCCCAGTCGGTCCGGTAGTCCGGCGCGCTGATGTCCGGACCGCCCTCGGTCCAGTAAGCGCTCTTCTTTGGAAAGGCATCATGCACGCGCGTCATGGCGGCCGGCCCACCCACGTATCCGTGCCAGGCAACGCCGTCGATGTACTCATAAGCGGCCGGATCGCTGAGCTCGTCGATGGCGCGACCCCACAGGTTGTAATTGTGATCGAGAACCCATATCTTCGTCGGCGAGCCGGATTTGCGCAGCGCCGGTCCTAGATAGCTCTTCACGAACTCGATCTCCTGCTCCTGCGACCAGAGGCAAGCGGGCATGCGTCCTTCCTGCTCGGCATCGGTTTCATTCTGCACTGTGACGGCATCGATGGCGACGCCCTCTGCCTTGTATCCCTCCAGGAACTTGAGGAAATACTGCGCATACGGCGCGAAGTTCAGCTTCCTCATCGCGCCGCCCATCATGGAGTTGTTCGGCTTCATCCATCCCGGCGGGCTCCACGGCGAGGAAAACAGAAACAGCTCCGCATTCGCCTTGCGCGCCTCGCGCAGCATGGGCAGGATGTAGGCCTTGTCATGATCGATGGAGAAGTGGCGCAGCTCGGGGTCGGGCTCGGTGCTGTCGTCAAAGCTGTAAACGGTGCGCGAATAATCGCTGGCCCCGATGCAGGTGCGACAGACATTCAGCGCCATCTGGTCCGGGGCAAACAGATCGTGCATCAGCGGCTCGCGCTCGGCATCGCTGAGGCTGCTGAGCACGTAACAGGTAGAGTCTGTCAGGGCAGCGCCAAAGCCCAGCATCTCCTGTTTCACCGTCCCCGGATCGAGGACGATGGCGTCGGCGGCAACTTCGCCGGCGGGCCTCCACGCCAACGGCTCACCCGCCGCATGACGCCGATCCCGATAGGTGCTCCAGACCTTTACCGGCCCCGCTGCAGCGGACTGATCTGCCCAGGCACGCACCCCGCCTGAAGCCGCCAGCATTGCGGCCGTTGCCGACGCCGACTGCAAGAACCCTCTCCGCGAACTCTTTGTCATACCCACCTCTTGCGGCACACAAACTCTTGCCCGCCGCATGATAGCAGGGGTTTCCCCATCAAGTAAAAGGTTTGAGCAAAGAATTTGCCGCAGCGCGATGAACGCGCGGGGGGACGTTTTTCAGACGGCTTCCAGCGCGGCCAGAATCTGCGGAGCGAGCTGGCTTACGCTGCCTGCGCCAAGCGTCAGAATCAGGTCACCTTCGCGCGCCTGCCCCACGACAACCGCGACGGCGGCCGGAAAATCCGCGGCGTACTGCGCGGACGGCCCCTGGATGCGCTCTGCCAGCCGCTCGCCCGTGATGCCCGGAATCGGCACTTCACTGGCGGCATAGATAGGCAGCACGGCCACCGTATCGGCCTCGCCGAAGGCGGTCGCAAACTCGTCCAGCAGGTCGCGGGTGCGCGTATAACGGTGCGGCTGAAAGACCACATGAATGCGGCCCTGGGTGCATTCGCGTGCCGCAGAAAGAGTGGCGCGAATCTCGGTGGGATGATGGCCGTAGTCGTCCACCACGGCCACGCCGCGTATGTGTCCCAACTGCTGAAACCGGCGGTCCACACCGCGAAAACTCCTGAGCCCTTCGGCGATCTTATGTGAAGGCACTTCAAGCTGATGGGCGACGGCCACTGCAGCGGTGGCGTTCAGCACGTTGTGGCGGCCCGGTACGTGCAGCTCAAATGGCCCCAGAGTGACGGCTGCCGTTCCGACCAGGAAGCGTGAAAAGCATCCCGGCTCCGTCTCCAGAAACTCAAGCCGATAATCGGCGTGCGCCGCAACGCCGTAGGTGAAGACGCGCCGCCGCACCCTGGGCAGGATGGCCGCAAGCAGTGCATTGTCCGCACAGGCCGTGACGGCACCATAGAAAGGCACCTTGTCCATGAAGGCCAGGAATGCCTCCTCCACGTCCGCCATGTCGCGGTAGCAGTCCATGTGCTCGCGATCGAGGTTGGTGACAACGGCCAGAATCGGCGAGAGCTTGAGGAACGAGCGGTCGCTTTCGTCGGCTTCCGCCACAAGGTATTGCGTGGTGCCAAGGCGCGCATTCGAGCCCAGAGCGTCCACACGCCCGCCCACGACAACGGTTGGATCGAGTCCGCCCGCGGCGAGCACCGACGCGACCATCGACGTTGTCGTGGTCTTGCCGTGCATGCCGGCGATCGCGATGCCGTATTTCAGCCGCATCAGTTCTGCAAGCATTTCGGCGCGCTGGATGACCGGAATTTTACGGGCATGGGCTTCCAGCACTTCAGGATTTGCAGGGGAGACGGCCGAGCTGGCTACCACTACCGTGGCGCCCGCCACATGTCCGGCATCATGGCCCTCATAGACGGTGGCGCCCAACTGCGCCAGGCGGTCGGTCACGGGACCACGGCGCAGATCGGAGCCGGAGACCTTCATGCCCAGGTTCAGCAGAATCTCCGCGATGCCGCTCATGCCGATTCCGCCGATCCCGATGAAATGCGCGTGCTGGGAGGTGGCAAACATGTAGAGGTGAAACTCCAATGTAACACCGGGACGCTTGATACCCAGTCCGCATGGCGGGAATCTGCATCCAACCCTGCGAAGCAAGAAAAAGGTTGCGGAAGGCCAATTTTTCAGACCAGTCCGCAACCCTCACTTTAAGGTATGTTTGCATTCAACCTGACCGGTGGCCAGCGGCGGGATCGTCAAACGCTTGTTGGGCGATAGAGGCGATAGCTTTTATCTGGTATTTTTTTAGAGACGAAAGCGAGGAATGATGCGATTTGTGAGGAGCTGGATGCTGGCGGTGATGGTGATTACCGCGCTGTTGAGCCTGGGAACGACGAAAGCCGCTGCCCAATATCCGTACCAGGGTGGGCCGGCAAACTATATTCCTCCGCCTCCAGGACCGGGCTACTCCTGGGTAAACGGCTACATGGACGACGGGTACTGGGTGCCCGGCCGGTGGGTCTACGTGGGTGGCGATGATCAGGGCGCATACGGTTATGGCCAACCCTACGCGCCGGCCTACGCCCCGCCCTACGGGGGGTACCAGGGTGGTGATGGCGACGGCGATGGCGATCAGGGAGGCGGCTTCTGGCAAGGCGCAGCGGGAGTGCTCGGCGGCGTAATCGGCGGGGTGGTCGGCGGTTGGGGTGGCGGCTGGGGCGGTGACGACGGCGGCGATGACGACGGCGGTTGGCGCGGTGGCTGGGGCGGTGACGATGGCGGCGATGACGACTGAGCCCTGCGCGCAGGGGTTCTACCAGCGCAAGCAAGGAGCTGGAATCGCTTAAGCTGCTTTTTTTGAGTGATCTGGTCGATCAGGGGGCTGCACAACAGCACGCATGCTCCCAAAGTGACACGGGTGAAACAATGGTGTTAACCGGCAGGAACTGCATTGGGTCTGCACAAAAGTACCGCAACTAAAGCAAGTTTCTGCTGTTTGAAGCTACAGATGCCGGTTCTAGAATGAGTTCTGAACCGTCAGGTGCTGAGACTGAAGTTCAGGTCCGTATTCCGCGTCCAGAAGCCAGGGATAGGACAGCACGAGGAGGAAGTCATGAAAAGCTTGCGGCTCGTACTGAGTGGGATGCTGCTTGCATTGCCCTTTGCGGTAACGGCCAGTGCGCAGATCGGCATCGGTGTCGGCATCGGAATCGGACCTGCGGTGGTCGCAGTACCCGATGATGACGGCCCGCCCGTTTGCAGCTGGGGCTACTACCCTTACTATCCCTATGGCTGTGCCCCTAGTGGCTACTACGGCGACAACTGGTTTCTTGGCGGTGCTTTCATCGGCGCCGGACCGTGGATGGGCTGGGGCATGGGCCCAGGCTGGGGTTGGGGCGGCGGCTGGGGCTGGGGCGGCGGCTGGGGTTGGGGTGGTGGCTGGGGTGGCGATGACTGGGGCGGACGCGGAGGCTGGGGTCGCGGTGGCTGGGGCGACCGTGGCGGCTATGGCGGCTACGGCGGGCGCGGAGGCTGGGGCAACGGCGGTGGGTACAACCGTTTCGGGAACCAGGGCGGCAACAACGGCGGATACAACCGGTTCGGCAACCAGGCCGGTAACAACGGCGGATACAACCGATTCGGTGGGCGCAACGGCTTCACCGGCGGCCCAATCCGTGGCGGCAATGGCATGCAGGCTCGTAACCTGAATGGTGGCGGAGTCCGTAACACCTATGCTGGTGGGCGCGCCGGGGGCTTCGGCGGCAATGGCTTCCGCGGTGGGAACTTCCAGGGAGGAGGCAACCGTGGCGGTGGCTTCCAGGGCGGTGGCTACCGTGGTGGAAGCTTCGGCGGAGGCGGCTACCGCGGTGGCGGTGGAGGCGGTGGCTTCCATGGCGGTGGCGGTGGTGGCGGATTCCGCGGTGGTGGCGGCGGTGGCTTCCACGGTGGCGGCGGAGGCGGTGGCTTCCACGGTGGCGGCGGTGGCGGACGCCGTTAATCCGCAACGAACAAATATGAAAGGCCCGCTTGCTCTGGCAGGCGGGCCTTTTGATTTACCGTTCGCATAGCAGGCGACTGGACAGGCCAATCGCCCCTCATCTCTGCATGCGATTCCGCGCAGGCATCACGCAAGCTCAGCCAGGCGGTCGGCAATGCGCTCCGCCGCACCGGGATGCGCCTGCGTCCGGGCTGCTTGACTCATCGCTGCAAGTCGCTTTGGAGAAGCAAGCAGCGGAACGAGCTCGTTGAGGAGGCGGTCGGGGCGGACCAGTTCGTCCTCGCAAATCATCACCGCGGCGCCGGCCTGCACCATCGCCTCGGCGTTTCGCTTTTGATGGTCATCGGCTGCCGCGGCAAACGGCACCAACAGGGCAGGCTTGCCGGCTGCGGCCAACTCCGCCACGGTGGAGGCGCCGCTACGGGCCACCACCAGGTTGGCCCTGGCAAAGCGCGCCGGCATGTCGTCAAGGAACGGCGCGACTTGCCACCGTGCCGGATCAGCTCCGCTTGCGGCAAAGGCTGCCAGGGTTGTTTCGGTGTGCCGCGCGCCACACTGGTGCAACAGCGTCAGGCCGGGTACGGCTTGCAGCAGCGCACACACAATCTGCGGCAACATCCGGTTCAGCAGGCGCGCTCCCTGCGAGCCGCCAAAGATGAGTAGATGGGGCGGCGCGGCGGGAGGCGGAGCCAGTTGAATAAACTCCGGGCGGACGGGAATGCCCGTCACCTCCGCATTGCGAAACCACCTGGTGGCAGCGGGAAAATTCACAGCCGCAGCCTGCACGCGCTTTCCCACTAGCCGGTTCGCCAGTCCCGGCATCGCGTTGGGCTCAAAGGCCATGGTTGGCACCTTGAGCTGCAGCGCAGCAGCCATCGCGGGGCCCGAAGCGTAACCGCCCACTCCAAGGACAACATCAGGCTCGAATTCGCGCATGATCCTGCGGCAGGCGATCACGCTGCGCGGCAGGTCGAGCAGGGTGTGCAGACGCGTGACGAGCGAGACACGATTAAGGGGGCCGACCTGGACCAGGCGTAGCAGGAAACCGGCCTCGGGTACGAGACGGCTCTCCATGCCGCGGGCGGTTCCTATAAAAAGCACATCGGCGCTGTGGCGGGCGACGAGTTCGCGGGCCACGGCGAGCGCCGGAATGATGTGCCCGCCGGTGCCGCCTCCGGCTATCAATACGCGCAGGTTGGGCAAGGATAAACCTTTCGATCGCGTGCCGCTCGCAGGCGGCCTGACGGCTGCATCCGCGCTGCAGGTCGTTCTGGAAGAATGCGCCTCATCGTAACAAAGTCAACCTGGGCCAACGCCCGCATACGGCGCGGGCGGCCGCATCAATCCACCTTCCTGGATATGTTAAGCAGGATACCGATGCTCGCCAGCGTGCAGAAGATGGATGTGCCGCCGGAGGAGATCAGGGGCAGTGGAATCCCCTTGGTGGGCAGCAGGGAAAGCACCACGCTGATGTTGAAAAATGCCTGCAGAAGGATGGCGGTCGTAATGCCGAAAGCGATCAGGCGGCCAAAGGGATCCTGCACCTTGTAGGCGGTTCGCAAGCCGCGAAAGCCAAGTACGAGGAAGAGCAGCACGAGGAATATCGCTCCCAGAAAGCCCAACTCCTCGGCGATGTTGGCAAAGATAAAGTCCGTGGAGGCCTCGGGCAGATAGAAGAGTTTCTGCATGCCTTCCATATAGCCGCGGCCCAGCCAGCCCCCTGTGCCCACGGCGATCAGGGATTGATTGATGTGAAAGCCCGCGCCCATCGGATCTGAATCCGGGTGGAGAAAGACCAGCATACGCTGCCTTCGCCACGAGACCCAGAACAGAAGGAACGCCAGCACGGGAAGAGTGGCAGCCAGCGCAGCGAAAAAGTACTTCCACTCCATGCCTGCCAAAAGCATCATCATGGCGGTGACGCCGGCCAGCACGAGCGCGGTGCCGAGATCGGGCTGCTTGAGAACAAGCAGCACAAATACGCATGGGATAATGGCCGCGCGCAGCAACGTATTCTTCCAATCGCGCACGGCGTCAAGGCGCGTGTGCAGAAACCAGGCGAGAAACAGGATGAGCACCGGCTTGGCGATCTCTGAGGGCTGAAACGTGAACAGGCCACCGAAGCGAATCCAGCGGTGCGTGTTGTGCGAGTTGCGGAAAAAGAAGACCATCACCAGCAGAATCGTTGTGATGGCTGTGGCTGCATAGATAATGCGCGGAGATTTGTAGCGGCTGTAGTCGACGGTCATCAGCCAGACCATGCAGAGGACGCCGCCCAGCGCCCAGCCCACCTGTTTGCCGACGATGGCGTAAGGGTTATGAAACTGCTCCTGGGCCACGACGGCGGAGGCTGAAAACACCATGGCCAGGCCGAACACCACGAGCAGAAGCGTGGTGAAGAAGATCCACTTGTCAACGCCTACGCGTTTTGCCATACCTTCCAGCCCCGACCTTCATTCACAATCTCCTTGAAGACGCGGCCGCGATGCTCATAGCTCTCGAACTGATCAAAGCTGGAGCAGGCCGGAGCCAGGAGTACAACTTCGCCGGGATGCGCGGCGGAAGCGGCGGCTTGAACGGCCTTTTGCAGTGTCTCGCAGGAATGCAGCGGCACCACGCCGCGCAGGTGCGACTCAATCTTTGCCGCTGCCGATCCGATGGTATACACGGCGCGCACGCGTTCCCGCAGCAACTGCGAAAGTTGAGTGTAGTCGGAGTTCTTGTCCTTGCCGCCCAGAATCAGATGAATCCCCGCCGGAAATGCAGCGATGGCCTTTGCCGTGGCGTCCACATTGGTCGCCTTGGAGTCGTTGTAAAACTCCACGCCATTCAAGGTCGCCACATATTCCAGCCGATGCTCCACCGCCTTGAATTTCTCAACGGCCAGGCAAATCGATTCAGCAGAGGCGCCGGCCAGGCGGGCGGCGCAGACCGCGGCCAGGACGTTCTCCACGTTGTGCTCGCCCTTCAGAGGAATGTTGTTCAACGAGATCACCCGCTCCTCTGCCATCCCCTTGGCGGCACGGAAGACCACAAAGCCATCCTCGACCCATGCGCCCTGCGGCACTCTGCGCTCCAGCGAAAACCAGTAGACGGGCGCTGCCGAGCGCGCGGCCGCAGCAGATGCCCGCACGTTCTCGGCATTCAGCACCAGAGAGTCCGCCGCGGTTTGCGCCGCAAAAATCCGCTCCTTCGCGAGGGCGTAATTTTCAAAGGTGCCGTGGCGATCCAGATGGTCCGGCGTAATGTTCAGGATCACGGCGATGTTCGGATGGAACTGGTCAGTCGTTTCAAGCTGAAAGCTCGACACCTCGAGTACCGACCAACTGTTCTCTGTGCTCTCGTCGATCAGCGACACGACTGGTACGCCAATATTGCCTCCTACCAGCGTCGGCAAACCGGCGGCTTCCAGAATCTCGCCCAGCAGGGCGGTGGTGGTCGTTTTGCCGTTCGAGCCCGTAATAGCCATCAGCCGGCCCTTCAAAAAGCGTGCGGCAAGTTCGAGTTCCCCAATCACCGGCAGGCCAAAGTTTCTCACCTGGACCAGCTCGGGGGTGTCCAGCGGTACGCCTGGGCTTACGACAATCAGATCCTGACGGCGGAAGGTCAGCAGCCCGTGCCCGCCTGTCTCGACCATGATGCCCTCTTCGAGCAGCGCAGGGATATCCCTGGCCAGCGCCTCGGCGCTTCGCACATCGGAGACCGTGACCTGGGCGCCGCGACGGCGCAGGAACAGAGCGGCTGCCAGTCCGGATTTCCCCAGTCCGACGACCAGAACCTTTTTGCCCTTGAGCTCCATCATTTCGGTTCTTCCTCAGGCCCTTTCAACTTTTCTATTGTGCAACGCCGGACCGCCCAGGCGCTGCGGGCTACCGAAGTTTGAGTGTGGTGAGAGCAAACAGTGCAAACACCAGGGCGCCAATCCAGAAGCGAACAATGACCTTAGACTCGTGCCACCCAAGCTGCTCAAAGTGGTGGTGCAGAGGCGCCATCTTGAAGATACGCTTTTTGTTGCGCAGCTTGTAGCTGCCCACCTGCAGCACCACGGAAAGGGCTTCCAGAATGAAGATGCCGCCGATGAACGGGAGCAGCAACTCCTGGCGAATGATGACGGCCACGGTCCCGATGGCGCCGCCCAGCGCGAGAGAGCCTACATCGCCCATGAAGATTTCTGCCGGGTGCGCGTTGTACCAAAGAAAGCCGATGGAAGCCCCGACCATGGCGCCGCAGAAAACCGTCAGTTCGCCCACCATGGGCATGCGCTGCAGCTCAAGATAGTCGGCAAAGACGACGTGGCCGCTCACATAAGTCAGCACGGCGAGAGCCGCAGCGGCAATGATGGTGCAGCCAATTGCGAGGCCGTCCAGGCCATCGGTAAGGTTGACTGCATTGGTGGAGCCCATCAGCACAAAGACCACAAAAGCGACAAAAGGCAAGAACCCCAGCCAGCCAAGATGAGGCAGAGTTGCAGCCCAGTGCCATTGCAAGTCCGGTCGCCAGCTCTTGATAAACGGCACCATGAGAGCTGTAGAAAAAACCTTGAACTGCGTCAGCACGACCAGCGCCACGGCAACCATCGCAGCAGCAAGCACCTGCCAGAACAGCTTCGCGCGCGCTGTCAATCCCAGGCTGCGGCGCTGCACCACCTTGATGTAGTCGTCCGCAAATCCGACAGCGCCGAAGGCCAGCGTAGAGAACACCGCAACCCAAACAAAAGGATTGACGGGGTCTGACCACAACACAGTCGGCAGCAAAATCGCAATCACGATAAGCACCCCACCCATTGTCGGCGTGCCCGATTTTTTCTGGTGCGACTGCGGACCCTCCTCGCGGATGTACTGGCCGATCTGGAACTCGCGCAGCTTCTCAATCACATACGGCCCGATGAACAGAGCTATCAGAAGCGCAGTCAGCGAGGCAAAAGCGGTGCGAAAGGTCAGATACCGAAAGATGCGGAACGGGTGAAAGAACGGATACAGCTTTTGATAGAGCAGCCAATAAAGCAATGGGCCTCCCGAGCCGGACTGAGGCAAATCTTCAGGTTGATTCTACAAGGCCGGGGACTGCGAAGCCTGTGGACGCACAGACTACAGCCTGGCCTGTATCTGGCGATGCAACTCCGCCTGGAACGCCTGCTTGCGTTCCGTGATGTAGTTCCGGTAGCCGGCCGGATCTACAAACGCGCTGCGATCACCTTGCCGCAAGCGAGCGTACTTTTCACTGAGGCCAAAATATCCGCCATGCGCGCCCAGAAAGATGTCACACTGCAGGCCTGCCAGCACTTTGAATCCGCGTTCATAGTCCGATGCGATCTGCGGGTATCGATTGTTTCCCACCAGCTTGTATCCGGGATTAACGTTGGGACTGCCGACGATCACGACGTGCATCGTCTTTCCGCCCTCGGTTTCGTCCATCGTCCAGGTCGTCGTCCCCTTGGTGTGGCCGGGCGTCCGGTGCGCCGTCAGCACAGCGCCGCCAAGGCTGACGGTATCGCCGTCATGCAGAACGCGATCCACATGCGCCGACGGAAAGTGCATAGACTTGTCCGCGGCATACTGAAAGTCGGCCGATCCTCCGGACTCCACCACGGAAACGTCCGCATCCATGACAAAATACTGCGCGCCCGTCAGCCGCTTGATCGCCGCACTGCCGGCGCAATGATCGTAATGCGCATGACTGATCAGCAGAATCTTGATGTCACTGAATCGAAAGCCGAGGGACTCAACGCTCTTTCTGATCAATGGCACAGACGACTCAAGGCTGCTGTTGATGAGGATGTCTCCCCTGGGAGTCACGATCAGGTAAGACGCCAGATCTTCGCTGCCCACATAGTAGAGATTGCCTGCGATATGAAATGCGGGGAAAGGCTTCGTCCATGCAGCGGAAACCTGCGCACGGAGACCCATTGCCAGGGCGAAGAGGGCGAGCGGCAGAAGATGGCAGCGCACGGTATAGCGCATGGTTACTCGGTCACGCTTTCCGCCGCGGTCAACACGATCTGAATCGCGCGCTCCAATCGCACACCGCGTGAACCCTTCACCAGTACCACGTCGCCTTCACGCAGATTCCGGCTGAGCCAGCGGCCCGCGGCCTCGGCATCGGGCAGGAAGACCGATGCAACTCCGGAGGCACAGGCGGCGACAGCCAGATGTTCTGCATTCCCGCGCACGCCCACCACAAAATCCAGACCAGCCTCTGCTGCAGCCTTGCCGCATGCAGTGTGAAGCGCGGGTCCGTGCTCGCCCAACTCGAGCATCTCGCCCGCGATCAGGATGCGGCGCTGCGCCTTGCGTGATGCGAGCGTGCGAATCATCGAACGAAGCGCTTCAGGATTGGAGTTGTAGCTGTCGTTCAGCAGAGTAGCTCCGCCGATCTCGATGACCTCGCCGCGCTTGTCGCCAGCCGTCAGGGTTTCAAGCGCACGGATCGCGGCATCCAGTTCGACGCCGGCCTCCAGCGCCACCGCCAGGCCGGCCATGGCATTTGCGCCGTTGTGCGCGCCCAGCATGTGCAGCGTCAGCCAACCCTCGCGCTCATCCACGCGATAACACACGTGCAGGCCAGATTCGTCTTCCTTCGCCGTCAGAATCCGCGGGTCCGCGCAGGGTCCATCGCCGAAGTACACCACGCGCCCCGGAAAGTCCCGGCCAAACTGCGACACGTACGGATCGCAACAGTTCAGAAAGGCCACGCCGCTGGCAGGCAAGGCGGCCACCAGTTCAAACTTGGCCCGTGCAATGCCCGCCTGTTCATCTGGAAAATTTTCAATATGCGCTGTGCCCACATTGGTTACCACGCCCCAGTCCGGCGCCGCTATCCGCGCCAGGGCCGCAATCTCGCCCGCGTGGTTCATGCCCATTTCAATCACGGCATACTCATGCTCCGGTTCCAGCCGCAGCAGCTGCAAGGGCAGGCCAAAACCGTTGTTCAGGTTTCCCTGCGACTTAAGCACGTTGAACCTGGCGCCCAAGGCGAGAGCGATAGCCTCTTTGGTGGTGGTCTTGCCCGCAGATCCCGTGACTCCCACCACGCGCTTGCCCCACTGCCGGCGGACATGCGCTGCCAGCCCCTGCAACGCCAGCAAAGGATCTTCCGCAATCAGCAGCGGCACGGCTAACACCGCATCGGGCAACGTGGCCACGCGCGCGCGCGACACCACCGCGCCGACCGCGCCGCGCTCTACGGCGCCGGCCAAAAAGTCGTGGCCATCCAGGCGCTCGCCGCGCACGGCAAAGAACAGCTCGCCCGGCGCAATGGTACGCGAGTCGATGGAGTAACCCGTTACGATGCATGAGCCGGGCTGCGACACGCTGGCCGGCGCCTCCAGCACCGCGCCCGCGCCTACCGCCGCTTCGGCTAGGGTGAGTTTCATCGCACTCCACCGTATCCCATTTGCCGCAAGATGAAAAGAGCGGTCTCTACGTCGTCGAACGGGACCGTGCGATCCGCAAGGATCTGCTCCTGTTCGTGACCTTTGCCCGCAATCAGCACTACATCGTGCGGCTGAGCGGCGCCCAGCGCCGTGCGGATTGCCTGTGCGCGATCCGGTTCAATCTGATAGCGAACCCGTGTCGCTTTCAACCCCGGCTCGATCTCCGCAAGAATCGCCAGCGGATCTTCCGAACGCGGGTTGTCGCTGGTTGCGACTACAAGATCGCTTCCCTCTCCGGCGGCCTTGCCCATCTTGGGGCGCTTGGTGCGGTCGCGGTCGCCTCCGCAGCCGAAGACAGTGATGACGCGGCTGCCAGCGGGCGCCGCCATCTGCCGGGCCAGCGCTGTCAGATTACGCAACGCATCATCCGTATGCGCATAATCCACAATCACATTGAAGGGCTGTCCTGCATCCACCGGTTGAAAGCGGCCCGGCACCGGCCAAAGGAGCGGAATCGCAGCGACAAGCACGCTAAACTCCACGCCACGCGCATGAGCGGCCGTGAAAGCCGCAAGAAGGTTCAGAATGTTCACCTCGCCGGCGAGCCGCGAAGTTACCCGCGCCGCGCCCACAGGGGTTGCAAGATGCAGATCCGCGCCGCCCGGCGTAAGCGCGAAACTCTCCGCGCGCCATTCTCCCCGGCCAATGCCGTACATGCGCACCTCTGCGCCGGCCTTGCGCGCGGCCTCGGCCAACGCTTCGCTGCGCGGGTCATGCGCATTCAGCACGGCCACGCGGGGCGCAGGATACGCAGTACCGTCAAACAGCAGGCTCTTGGCTGCGAAATATTTTTCCATCGTCTGGTGATAGTCAAGATGATCGCGGGTCAAGTTCGTAAATATGGCTACATCAAAGTTGATTCCCGCCGCGCGGCCCTGATCGAGCGCGTGACTCGATACCTCCGTCACCAACTCGGTTGCTCCCCGCGCCACGCCCTCGGCCATGAGTTCGAACAGGTCGCGCGACTCCGGCGTGGTGTGCACGGACGGGCGTACCTCACCGGCGACATGATACTCAATTGTGCCCACCAGCACCGTCTTTCTTGCAGCCTCATGCAGCAGCCCCTCGGTCAGGAATGCCGTCGTGGTCTTGCCATTTGTACCGGTAATCCCCGTCGCTGCAAGCCTACGCTCCGGATGGCCAAAGAAGGCCGACGACGCCTCTGCCAGTGCGCGCCGTCCGTGCTCCACTTGCAACACACACACTTCGGGTCGGTACACCACCAGATGATCGAGTACCTGCGCTGAGTCCGTAATGATTCCGAGCGCGCCAGCGGCAATGGCCTTTTCCACATAACGATTGCCGTCGGTCGAGCCGCCCTTCATGGCCACAAACACCGCGCCGGCACGCACGCGGCGCGAGTCGTACTCGATGCCGGTGACCGCTTGCTCGGAGTCGCCCGCAGCACCGTCGAAGGAGATTTCCGCTATCAGTTCTTTCCACGTCATCTTGTGCTCGATTGTAGATGGCGGGGCGAGGGTGCAGGACGGCCGCGCAGGAAGTCAACGCCCGCAATGAACGACGATCTTGGTTCCCGATGAGACCTGGGTTCCGGCTGAGGGCGCCTGCTGGCGCGCTGTGCCTGTGCCGAGCACCTTGACATCCAGGCCCGCCGCGGCAGCAGCTTCAATCACCTTGCGTACCGGCAGCCCCACAAGGGACGGCACCGTCAACTTCTTTGCGTCGCTGGCCTGGATGAGGGCGATCGCCTTCTGCGGATCGACGGCGTTTGGCGCCACCGGCTGAGATGCCAGGACCGGCGCGGGCGGCGCACTGTCAGCGGCCTTCGCATCGGGCTTGGCGCGGGCCGACTGCCCAGCCGATGTGGCGCCGGGCGCGCTCGCAGAGCCTGGCGACGCGCGCAGTGGATCATCGGCGGGCAGATCATTGGCAGCAGCGTAGAGGGCATCCACGGTGTTCTGGTCTGTGCCGCTGTCGTCTTCTGAAGTGACTGCGTCTGCCTTTGGCTGCTCGTCAGGTGATCGCACATCAATGTCGTGCGCTACACCCAGGTACTCCAGAACCTGCTGCGCCAACTCTGCAAACACCGGCGCAGAGACGGCGGTGCCGTAGTAGGAAGGGCCGCTCTTCGGGTTATCGATGATGACGGCCACGGCGATGGCGGGATTGTTCACGGGCGCGATACCGGCAAAGGATGCGATGTGCATCGTCTTCGAGTAAAGGTGCGTGACAGGGTCAACCTTCTGCGCGGTCCCGGTCTTGCCTCCGGAGGAGTAGCCGTTGAGCTGCGCGGGCTTGCCGCTTCCGTAAAGCACCACGCCCTCCATCATCTTCCGCATTTGTGCGGCGGCCATCTCGGAGATGACACGGTGCGCGCCGGGAGGCAGTGGATTGGGCAGGTCTTCGCCGGGCTTAAAGGCTGCCGGCTGCAAGGCAGCGGACTTCTGATTGGGGTCCAGCTGATTCGGCATCAGGATGCGAGGCGTGAGATAAACTCCGCCGTTGGCGATGGTCGAGACCATGGAGACAAGCTGGACGGGAGTGACGCCGACTTCCTGACCAATGGCGATGGAGCCGATGGAGGAGCCGTTCCATTTACTCGGGGGGCGAAGCAAGCCGCGCGTTTCGCCGGGAACTTCCATGCCGGTGCGGCTGCCGAAGCCGAAGTCTCGGATGTAGTGGTAGAAGCGATCAGGGCCGACCTTGAGCGCGAGTTTGACGGCGGCAACGTCACTGGAGACCTCCAGCGCCTGATGGAGTGGAATCACTCCGTAGTGTTCTCCTTGATTGTCGTGAATCACGCGGCCGGCGAGAGTGATTTTGCCGCCTTGGCAATCGATCATGTCGTCGGGTTTGGCAAGGTTGGAGTCGAGCGCGGCTGAATAAGTAACGAGCTTGAAGACCGAGCCGGGTTCATAGACATCACTGACTGCGTGGTCTTTCAACAGGGCGGGCGTAGTGTGGCGAAAATCGTTGGGATCGAAGGTGGGGCGAATGGCGAGGGCGAGAATCTGGCCGGTGTGCACATCCTGCACGACGATCGTTCCATTGTCGGCGTGGGTCTTCTCCAAGGCATGGTCGAGAGCTTTCTCAGCCATAAACTGGATGTTTTCGTCGATGGTGAGTTGAAGGTTCTGGCCAGGCTCAGGCTCTCGTGCAGTGGAGCCCACGATGCGACGCCGCGCATCCATCGCCGTAAATACCTGCCCCGGCACGCCGTGCAGGCGCGCATCGAACTTCTGCTCCAGTCCGCCAAGGCCGTTGTCATCCAAACCTACATACCCCAGAACCTGCGCGGCAATCACGCTGTTGGGATAAAAGCGCTGAAACTCCTTCTGAAAATAGATGCCCTTCATGTTTATGGCTTTCACGCGCGCGGCCACCTCCGGTTTGACGCGGCGCGCCACCCAGGCGAAGTTACGTCCCGCATCCAGCCGCCCGGCAATTTCCTCTTCGGTTGTGAAGGGATCTTCAGGGTCGATGTGCGTGGCCGCGGCAAGCACGTGCGCAGCGGCCGGCTTGTCGTCCATCTCCGAGGGTACGGCATAGATGGAGTCGACCTCAACGGTCATGGCCAGCTCGCGCATGTTGCGGTCATAGAGCACTCCGCGATGCGGAGCCACCTCAAAGGTGCGCTGCTGCTGCTTCTGCGCGCGCTCCGCGTACTCTGCGTGGCGCACGCCCTGGAGCCAAAGCAGGCGCGCGGTGATGAAGACGGCCCAGACAAGGAAAAACGCGCAGATAAGCCAGAAGCGCGCCAGCTTCATCGGCATGGCGCGCGGGACTGTGTTGCGATTCCGGTTGGCTCGAAAGGCTGCCTGCATCACGAATGGCTCAGGGAAGGGTCGTCATTTGCCAGTTTAGCGCGCGGGCGATGGCGGGGGAGTGACCTGCGCCAGCACGGGAGCGGTCAGATCGGGGTGCATCTCTTCATGTACCACCTGGCCCGGCTGAGGTGCGGCCATGCCCATCTCGTGCGCCAGCCCGTCGATACGCGCCGGCTGGGAGAGTTGCGCCTCGGTCAACCGCAACTGGCGGTTCTCTTCGCGCAACTGATCCCGCAACTGCTTTTCCGACTCCAGGCGATACGAACCTTCAATCGCAGTGAAGTGCTGCAATCCGTACACCATTACGAGCGAAAACAGCACAAAAAGCGCGGCCGAAAAGATGCGCATCTGGCGCAGCCGCACCGGGTCCGGCGCCTTCACCAGCCGTGAGTTGTCAAAGTGCCTGTTCAGCATGACCTCGGGCGTGCGGACACCCCTGCGGCGTAATGGCTGCTGCGCCAGCAGGGCCGCATTGCGCTCGGTTACGCGCGCCGGCCAGCCGCTGACTGTCTCATTGAATGTGGTTGTGCATGCCGCCATGGTACATCTCCTTGCGTTCGCGAAACCCGTCTCCAGTTTCTATCCGCTGGCCCCGGTCTTCTCTGCCGCTCTCATCTTGGCGCTCCGCGACCGCGGGTTGCGCTCCATCTCTTCTTCACTGGCCGTTGCCGGCTTCTTCGTCAAAAGTTCCCAGATTCCCTGCCGTGCGCCCTCGCGCAAACTGTCCTTCACAATGCGATCTTCCAATGAGTGAAAACTGATGACGACCAGCCGCCCGGAGGGCTTCAACAATTCAGGTGCGGCTTCCATCAACGTCCGAATCTCGTCCAACTCACGATTTACACAAATCCGGAGCGCCTGGAAGGTACGCGTCGCCGGATGAATTCTGTCCTGTTTCATTGCCGGGGCGGCGGATGCAACAATCCGGGCAAGCTGCCCTGTCGTTGTCACCGGCCGCCCGCGAACAATGGCTCTGGCGATTCTCCGCGACCTCCTTTCCTCTCCGTATTCGTAAATGAGGTCTGCCAGCTCACGCTCGCTCGCCTCATTCACCACTTGTGCGGCGGTGGGCCCGGTGCGCGTATCCATGCGCATATCCAGCGGTCCATCCGCCATAAAACTGAATCCTCTGCGCGCCTCATCCAGTTGCAGGCTGCTCACTCCGAAGTCGGCCAGAATCCCATCCAGCGAGGCCGGCGCAAAGTGCCGCGCAATCGACCCAAAATCCTCGCCCACCAGCTCGATCCGTGGCGCCTGGCTGCCCAGCTCATTGCAAACTGCGGCCAGCTTTATCCTGGCCAACTCCAGGGCTTCCGGATCGCGGTCAAAACCAATCAACCGACCCTCCGGTCCAATCCGCCGCGCCACTTCCGCAGCGTGTCCGGCCAGCCCCAGGGTGCAATCCGCGTAAACGCCACCGGCGCGCACTTGGAGAAACTCAATCGCTTCTTCAAAAAGAACGGGCACATGGCGTTCGCGTCGATTCGTCATGCGCTCCCCCTGGGGGGATTTCACCTCAACCGCGACGGCTCAGGATGGCCGCCATTGCCTTGCGATCCTCGACCGTCAATTCGTTCTCCTGCAGATTCCGCTCGAAGATCTCCCGGTTATGCACTTCCAGGTAAGTCCTCATGCCAAAAACCGTCACTTCGGCATCCAGCGCGGCCGAACTGCGCAAAATCTGCGGCAACAGGAGCCGGGCCTGGTTGTCCATCTCCACCTGCTGACCGTAGTAGCTGGTCATGTTCAGGTACTTCTTCACGGCGTCATCCATCGTGCTGGCGTCCGCCAACTGCTCTTCCCGCTTTTCCCATTCGGGGAGCGGCCAAATCTCGGCGCTCTTGCCGTCCGTACTGGTCACGTAAAACTGCGTCACATGGGCAGCATCCACCAGTTGCTTGAAGGCAGAGGGCAGCTTCAACCGCCCTTTTTCATCAACCTTCGCCAGATGGTTTCCGCGAAACATAGCCCCGACCCTCGTGTGCCCGTCTTATCTCCCCTGCCCAACCGGGGTTGTTCAGGATGGTTCGAGAAGCCTTTCGACCGCAAACTCTAAGCTCGTAGGGAGAAAATCAGGTAATCTTGCCTTAGAACTTACCCTTCGACTCCCTTTTACTCCCTTTTACTCCACTTCAGACACGATAATAGCCCACCTTGTTGCTCCCTCCAATACCAAAAGTGATTGAAAGCGGAACGGGCCTGTGTATCTAAAGTCGATTGAGTCAATCGACCCCGATCGACCTGCCTAATAGGCTCTTCAAATCAATCAAGCACAACCTATTGTGTTTACTTGTAAGGTTCAGGCGGGTGACTCAGGGCTAGGCAAGGGACGCAGAACGCGTTAAAGGAAAACAAAAGGCGAAACTATCCCTCATTGTTGCTCTCCTGCTGCTTCTTGCGCGTGGAAACCAGCATGAGCAGGTAGATCAAGACCAGTGCGTTCACGATGAGCAGCCCGACTCGCACCCAGGTCAGCCTGCGGAAGACTTCAAAGACTTCCCAGGGCAGGAACGAGGCCGTGATGACCAATGTGAGGTATTCGGCCCATGCCTGCTCAAGATAGAGACCAATTCCCTCGACCAGGCTGACGCCCGCATAGCAGAAGGCAACCAGGCCGATGCGTCGGAGTAGAGGGTCGTTGAGCAGCGCGGCTTCGTCCAGGATGAAGTTCACAAAGCGCGACTCGGGATTGAAGCGGAGATCCGTGGTCACCTGCGCCAACACATCGCCCGCGTCCTTGTGCAGGAGACGCAGGGCGCCCACCCCGACAGATGCGAACAGCAAAGCCTGCACAACCTTGTAGGCCGCGATCAGCACGAGCAGGCGATTGTGCTTTCTGGGTAACACGCGGGTGTTGCGTCGAGAATCGATGATATCCACGTCCAGCCAGTGAAAGGGTTCCGCTACCGATACGTTACATGATGATGCCTGCTTCTCTCAAAAGCACGTCCGCTTCGCCGGTATCCACAAATTGCATACACATTGTGCATCGGGTCATATCTCCGCCGGGTTGCTCGAATCCAAGTGCGCCTGCGGCGCGTTACGTCATAGGAACAAAAATTGCCACCGGAGAAGACAACGCCTATGCACCGCAAACAGTTCATTCTCGCCGCCGTCGCGGCCCTGTCGCTTACACTTCCAACCGCAATGATCCATGCGCAGAAAGATCCGGATGTGGGCGGCGCAGCCATGTGTCCGGTAAAGAACATCGTGGAGAACGCGGTCA
Organism: Acidobacteriota bacterium; assembly: GCA_021805025.1. GTDB lineage: Bacteria > Acidobacteriota > Terriglobia > Terriglobales > Acidobacteriaceae > Telmatobacter. Next base: position 5,858 of record JAJZGF010000012.1, on the reverse strand, counting down.
ACTCCCCGGATCACACCACGCTGGTTGCCGCCGTAAAGGCCGCCGGACTGGTAGAGACGCTGGAGAGTCCCGGACCCTTCACTGTCTTTGCGCCCACTAATGAGGCCTTTGCCAAGCTGCCTGCGGGCACGGTTGACACGCTGCTGAAGCCCGAGAACAAGAACCAGCTTGTGATAGTGCTGACCTATCATGTTGTGGCGGGCAAGGTCAGTTCCCATGATCTGATCAAGCTGATCAAAAAGGGTCATGGCAAAGCTGCACTGAAGACCGTGGAAGGCGGCACGATCACCGCGTCTCTGCAGGACGGCAAGGTTGTGCTGACGGACGAAAAAGGCGGGACCGCGACCGTGACCATCGCCGATGTGTATCAGTCAAACGGCGTGATTCACGTGATTGACTCGGTTCTGCTGCCGAACTAAGCGCCGAAGCAATCCAGCGCGCTTGATTGCTTTGCACGCGGCGATGCAGGCAGATCCGCTGCATCGCTGTGTGCAAACAGCCTTGAATTCAGATTGCATTGGACCACCGCACGATGAAGCAACAATTTGCCGCTCGCCAATGGGTTCCGTTTCCAGTGGAGATGGTCTTTGCCTTTTTTGCGGATCCGCTCAACCTGCCGCGCCTGATGCCGCCTGCGCTCAAAACGCGCATTGAAGAAGCGCGCATCAAAGCGCCCCCGAGGTTTGACACGAATCACGCGAGTGAGATCAGCTTTGCCAATCCGCACGCGGGTGTCGGCTCGGAGATTCTGATCAGCTTCTGTCCTTTCGCGGTGCTTCCCTATCGCGTCCGCTGGATGGCGCGCATCACCGAATTTGTCTGGAAGAGTCACTTCTGTGATGAGCAGATCCAAGGTCCGTTCGCATTCTTCCGCCATCGGCACGGAACCATCGCGGAAATCCGCAACGGGCAAATGGGCACACTCGTCACCGACGACATTGAGTTTGCCCTGCCGCTGGGCGCAATTGGCGCGCTGGCCTCTGCGGTGGTGCGCTCGCAGCTTCAGCGCTCGTTCGCCGCCCGGCAGATGCGGCTGCCGAAGATGCTGGAGTCTGCTGCAAACGTGCCATCGACTCCGGCGTAAGCAACTCTGACTACTTCTTTGCGTTCAGCAGCGCGTCGCGGTCGATGACCTCGCCACCCAGGATCAACGTGGAAATGCGACGCACGTTCCAGGCGCTCGCGGTAGGGTCCCCGTCGAGCACCAGAATATCTGCGCGTCGTCCTGGGGCAACCTCGCCCAGCTCTCTCCACCCGAACTGAAGGGCGAAGTTGTTCGTGGCGGCAGCCAGCGCTTCGCGCGGAGAAAGTCCCAGTCGCACCAGCATCTCCAGCTCCGTGTGCAGGGAGATGCCCGGCATGGTACCCATTGCAGACGCCCCGGAGGCGGCCAGATAATGCGGGCCTGCAGCAAAGATGGTTTCATTGATCTGCCACAGCCGCATCGCGGCCTGATCGGCTTTCTTGCGCTGGCCTTCCTCCATCCAGCGCAATGCCGCATTGGGCAGATGCCGTGTCCACGGCGAAAGCGGATAGGTTATCTCTCCCGTTCCCCTGTCCGGCGGATCGGAAAGATTGGCCGGATTGAGCAGGGCCGCGGCAGGTTCGAGCCATAGGTTGCGGTGCTGGGGCAAGCGCAGAAAATACTCACTTAAGGTGGGTGCCAAAGCCGTATGGTGCGCGACGATAAAACGCACATAACTGTGAAGAAGCGGGTCCATCGGCGGCAGGTGCTGTGCATAGTCGTACGCCGTGGTCGCGGCCGATCCGTAAGGATCATCGACCAGCGGCCTCTGCAACTCATCGGGAATCACACCCAGTTCATACCGGCCCATGTGAACGAGCGCGTCGACACCGGCCTCAATCCCGACGCTGTAAGGAGTGGCAACAAACTGGCCGTACGTGACCAGTCCCATCTGGTGTGCGCGGGCAATAATCCACTGTGTATTAGCCGCCGTCAAATCCGGGCCAAGCCACAGCGCGCGTGTACCCATGCGCGCTGTGTCATTCAGCTGGCGGGCCGTGTCCTCAGGGCTCAGCTCGACGGTATGTCCAGCTTCCCTGAGTCGTGCGGCCCAATCCTTCTGTCCGACAAGCAGGCTCCAGTTGTCGGTTGAGCCGATCGAGTCAACCGGATACAGATGCGGCCGGGGATTGGCAGCAAAGTCGATTCGGCCGCGCTCGCTGTCGGAGCGAGCTACCACGGTCGTGACGCCCATGTAGAGGTTCGCGCTGGCCTGCCCCTGGCTGTTCATGCCGGCAAAGCCATCCACCAGGCCGGGGACAACGAACTTGCCGGTGCAATCGATGACCCGCGCGCCTTTGGGTATGAGCACATCCGTCCGCGAACCCACGGCACTAATCAGGCCCTCATTCACGATGACGACCGCATCCTGCAGATCTCGGGCAGAGCGGCCCCAATTCGTGACGTCCACCACTGTGCCGCCTGCCAGTACGAGCGGAGTTGCGGGCGCTGGAGCTGCCTGCGGCCAGCAAAAGGAAGCGGCCAATGCTCCTCCAACGATCCACGCCGGAACCCTATGAACAATTCGCATATAGAAAACGTTCTGCTTGGGATTGTCGCATACGCGCTGAAGCGAAGCGCCTGCCCCACCGCGTCGGTGAGCCATCATGGCCACTGCGTACGGGCAGTGGCACACGGCATCAGCATGTGATCTCCGGAGTCTCAGCTTGCCACGAGCGTGCGGCGCTGCCGCTGGGTCAAAAGGGGCAACACCTGCGCGTAGGCATCCTCTACGGTCAGGCCATAGCGGGCGCGAAGCGCATCCACCTTGCCGTGCTCAATAAACTGATCCGGCCATCCGATGCGCACTACCGGAACCGCGAGCCCCATGTCGTCCAGAGCCTCTACAACGGCCGAGCCGAAGCCTCCCATCTTCACGTGATCTTCAAACGTGACAAACGCGGCAACCCGGTGTGCAAAGCTCTGCAGCATTTCGCGGTCAAGCGGCTTGACGAAGCGCGGATTGATCACTGCCGCCGAAAAACCGTCCAGTTCCAGTCGGGCACCCAGCCCCTTGGCCAGTTCAATCATCGGCCCCAATCCAAGAATCGCTACGTCGGAGCCATCGACAAGCAGTTCCGCTTTGCCAATCGGAAGCGATTGCGGCTCTGCCTTGCGCGCCACCCCTGCCACTACGCCTCGCGGATAGCGAATCGCGCTTGGGCCCGGCAGTTCCAAGGCTGTCTTCATCATGTCCGACAGCTCGTCTTCATCCCTGGGCGCCATCAGCACAATATCCGGAATACCGCGCAGGTAGCTGATGTCAAACAATCCGTGATGCGTTGGCCCATCGTCGCCGGAGAGTCCCGCGCGATCCATGCAGAAGACCACGGGAAGCTTCTGCAGGCATACATCGTGCACAATCGGGTCGAATGCGCGCTGCAGAAACGTGGAGTAAATCGCGCACACCGGCCTGTAGCCCCTTGTCGCCATGCCTGCGGCGAAAATCACCGCGTGCTCCTCAGCGATACCCACGTCAAAGTAGCGCCGCGGGTGATGCGGGCGAAAAAGATCGAGACCGGTACCGTTCGGCATGGCAGCCGTGATGGCCACCACGCGCTCGTCGATGTTTGCAAGTTCCACCAGCGTGTTCGCAAAAACCTCAGAGTACGTCAACTGCCCGGCAGGCTTGGTCTTGCCTGTTTCCGGGTCATACGGACCAAGACCGTGAAACTTCTTCTGACCATCCAGCGCGGGTTGGTAGCCGCGCCCTTTCTGCGTGAGAACATGCAGCAGCACCGGCCGGTTCTCCGCCTTGAGAAAATTGAAGGTCTCTACCAGCAGCGGAATATTGTGCCCATCGATCGGTCCGAAATATTGCAGACCGAACTCCTCAAACAGAATGGAAGGCCACAACATGCTCTTTGCCGCTTCCTCGGCGCGACGCACCACGTTGACCGCCGTCTTGCCGCCGAAGCGCTCCACCAGCCTCGCAGCCGACTCATGAAAGCTGCGGTAATGCTCGTTGGTCACGATGCGGTGGAAGTGTCGTGCAATCGCGCCCACATTGCGGTCAATGGACCACTCGTTGTCGTTCAATACCACAATCAGCCGCTTGGTCTGCTCGGCGATATTATTCAGCGCCTCAAACGAAATGCCATTTGTAAACGCCGCATCGCCGGCTACAGCCACGACGTGCTCATCGCCGCCCGCCAGATCGCGCGCCACAGCCATGCCCAGCGCGGCTGAAAGCGCCGTGCCCGCGTGACCCGCACCGTAGCAGTCATGCTCGCTTTCCGTGCGCAGCATAAAGCCGTTGAGCCCGCCCGCCTGCCGAATGGTCTCGAAGCGGTCCAGCCGCCCGGTCACAATTTTGTGCACGTAGGCCTGGTGGCTCACATCGAAGAGAATCCTGTCCTGAGGCGTGTTGAAGACTGCGTGCAGGGCCAGCGTAAGCTCAACTACGCCCAGGTTGGGGCCGAGGTGCCCGCCGGTTTTGGAAAGGGTCTGAATCAGGAAGGCGCGAATCTCTTCCGCCAGCTCACCCATCTGCGCGTGGCTCAAGCGCTTTACGTCAGCAGGCGAGTGAATGGATTCCAGCAGTGTTCCCATGTGTTGCCCTTCCCCCGCAAAAACCGGGCTTCCAGGGGCGATTCCGCCAGTCCGGCGGAGTTCGATCCAGCTTGCCTTCACGCCCTTCGCAGAGAAGTTTGCCTGCGTGTCGCGCCAGGTGAAGCAAGCCGCGCAAATGTGCCAATTAAGTATAACAATCCGCGAGATGGTACGCTTCCGGGGCTTGGCGTGCACAGCCGGCAACGTCGTTCAACGGTCTATCTTCCAACCCTGCTCCCGCCGCACTTCTTCAATATGGGGGGTAGACGATAGTCTATGTGTGTACCAGACGAAACCCATGGCGCCGCTCACGGGGAACAGCTTTGCGCGTCTACGCAAAGACCGGCGTTGCTTTCCACCGATCGATTGAGTGATGAAAGCTGCGTCGTGCGGGAAAGTCAGCGCAATCCCTCACAGGATTGAGGAGAGTTTTGCATTGAAACGAACGTTGCTGCTATCGATTCTGACCGCTTCAGCGGTTGCACTTTCGCCTCTGTTGGCATGCGCCCAGATCGCACCTGAGAAGCCCCACGTGCGCCAGGTCGGCCCCACTTATAAGTACGAGGGCTTCGTTGGCTGGGGTTACACCAGCATCAACCAGGTGAATCAGTCCCGCAGCGGCCTGCAGGGCGTGACCGCCTCCATTACGCGGGACTGGGGTAAGTACTTTGGCCTGACGGCGGAGGGTGGCCACTACGCATGGATCGTGACCGCCTCAAATGCGGCCGTCGGCAATCCCTCCGTCGATGAGTATCTCGCAGGTCCAACGATGCATGCCTCACTCTACGGGCCTACCAGCCTCTTCGTGCGCGCCTTGATCGGAGTGGCTCATACGGGCGGCGCCAATATCTCACCCGCGGCATCTCCAGCGGGTGGCGTCGGTATCGGCATGGACTACAACCTGACGCCGCGCGTTGCGCTACGGCTGTCTGGCGACGATATTTTTTCGGATTTCACCGTGGTCCCTTACCAGCAGGGAGACTCCCCGCACATCGGTTGGAACGCAAACGTAGGATTTGGCTTGGTTTATAAGTTCTAACCCGGCGATCTACGCAGGGTAACCCTCAGAACTGCCGATCAACTGCCCGGTCCCCTCACTCGCTCAACGGGCCTTCCCCGCTTCTCTTGCCCACCTGGTCATGCGCGTTCTACCTCGGCCCAGACAGGGTCGAGGCGCGCCTAAGAGCCTGTTTACGATCTCCTGAGCAGCAGTCTAAGGAAAGCCACGTGGACCATTTGGAGGCTGGTGTTGAGCTTGCGTTCACAGTTCTTCCATAGCCGG
>JAJZGF010000302.1 GCA_021805025.1 Acidobacteriota bacterium | reverse complement strand
GCGGGACATCTCGAACCATTTGGACTGGCCGGCATCTTTGCCGAGCTGCTCGCTCATCTTGCGCAGGTGGGTGGCGCGCGGATCTTCGGTTTTGTAGACGCGATGGCCGAAGCCGGAGACTTTCTGCTTGGCGGCGAGCATATTCTTGACGTACTCGACCGGATCGGCGCCGGCCTTGTCGATGGCCAGCAGCAGGCGTATGACGACAAGCAGGCGATGCCTTCCATCACCACGCTCGCCAGCCGCGAGGTCTACCGCAACCGGTGGATGCGCGTGCGTGAAGACGAAATCCTGCGGTCCAACGGCCAGAAGGGCATCTACGGCGTGGTCGACAAATCCGACTCCGCCATCATTCTGCCGGTTGAAGGCGACCGCGTCTGGCTAGTCGAACAATTCCGTTACACCATCCAGGAACGCGCTCTCGAACTTCCCCAGGGGAGCTGGGAGGAAGACAGTGCGGAGAGCGCCGAGGAACTCGCCCGTGGTGAACTGCAGGAAGAGACGGGCCTGCATGCCGCCACCATGATTCACCTGGGCACGGTCTGGATCGCCTACGGCTTTTTGCGCCAGAGGCAGCACGTCTTCCTGGCGGCAGACCTCAGGCCGGTCGGCAATGACCCGGACGCAGAGGAACACGACCTGACCTTGCACTCGATCTCCATCGCCGACTTCGAGCAGCGAATGCTCGACGGGCGCATCCGCGATAACTGCACCATCGCGGCCTGGGGGATCTATCGCATGTGGAGGGAACGGCAGGCATGACCGAGGGGCGGGACAGAGGAAAGAATCTGTCGTTAACGCCTATCTGCCGTCGGCCATTCACAGGGCTGTAATGGCAGATTGACATCCTTGCAACTGAAGCAGGCAGGAGACTTCTCCAGGTATGTGGTTTTGGGTTACAAGGGAGAAAATGACTCTTCGGTGGGATGCGATTTTCTTGACGGCATCCCGTACAATCGACCCATGAATATCACGGATACGGGCAATCGCATCTCCGCTCTGGAGCAGCGGATTCAGACTCGTCAGGCGCGCATCGGCATCGTCGGCATGGGCTATGTGGGCCTGCCTCTCGCCTTGCTGTTCAGCGGCGAGCGCTTTCGTGTGACCGGCTTTGATATTGCAGCCGACAAGGTTGAGGCCCTGAACCGTGGCAGCTCCTACATCGTCCGAATCCTTCCTGAGATGGTGCAGGAGGCGCAGAAGTCAGGCTTCCGCGCCACGGCAGATTATTCGGAGATTGCCGCGATGGACGCGGTCATCATCTGCGTGCCAACTCCGCTCAACGAGTACCACGAGCCGGACCTGAGCTTCGTTACCGGAACCGTGAAGGCCATTGCGCCGCATATTCACGAAGGCCAGCTCATCATCCTTGAAAGCACGACGTACCCCGGAACAACCGAAGAACTTGTTGTCCCGCTGCTGGAAGGCGGCAATCCGCATGGACTCAAAGTTGCGCGCACGCTCGATGCTCCCGGCATCCACGTCGCCTTCTCGCCTGAGCGCGAAGACCCAGGTAACGAGACAGTCGCCCGCCACGATATTCCCAAGGTTGTCGGCGGTTGCGGCCCTGCCGCCGCGCGGCTAGCCGGCGCTCTGTACGGAAGCATCTTCCGCCGCGTCGTTCCCGTCAGCAGCCCCTCGGCGGCGGAGATGACCAAGCTGCTGGAGAACATTTACCGCTGCGTCAACATCGCGCTTGTCAACGAACTGAAGCAGCTCTGCATGCGCATGGGCATCGACATCCACGAGGTCATCGACGCAGCCAAAACCAAGCCCTTCGGCTTCCAGGCCTTTTATCCCGGCCCCGGCCTCGGCGGTCACTGCATCCCGATTGACCCGTTCTATCTGTCATGGAAGGCCAAGCAGTTCGACTTCCGCACACGCTTCATCGAGCTCGCCGGCGAAGTCAACATCGCCATGCCTTACTTCGTCATCGACCAGCTTGCCGAAGGCCTCAACCGCCATCGCAAGTCGATCAACGGCTCGCGCGTCCTCGTCCTGGGCCTCGCCTACAAGCGCGACATCGACGACCTGCGTGAGTCGCCCTCGCTCACCATCATCGAGTTGCTGCGCGATAAGGGCGCCGTCGTCTCGTACAACGATCCCTACTTTCCGGCCGTCGGGCACGGGCGTCACTACGATCTGAATATGAGGAACACGCCGCTCGAAGATCTTGGCCAGTACGATGCCGTCGTCATCGTCACCGATCACAGCTCGTACGACTATCGCGCGATTGTGGATCAGGCCCAGCTCGTTGTGGATACGCGCAACGCGACTAAAGGCATCACTTCGCCAAAGATCGTCCACTGCTGATCCGGAAGTGTGACGTTGCGCGCGATAGCACGCCTCTACCCAGACCACTCGGATACGCGGGGCACGGAGCCGCGGATTCACCCCGCGCGCAGGCTCAGTTCCCGCTGGGAGAGAACACGAATGGGTTCGGAATGGGCCGCGGCCGTCTTGTGTGCCACGAAATACAGCTGAGCCGTGATCCGATCGGAAATCGTGTCTTGCGGATTCGGGAGACGCAGAGTAATAGGGTCTGGTGCGCCATTGGGAGCGGTGAATTGAATATCAAAGTCATATCTGCCGTCGGCGATCATGTCCCTCACTGCCGAAGACAGACTCGGCTCGTGAAAGGTTCCATGCCTTCGCCAACGGATCCTCTCGTTCCAAACCTGAAATGGGCGGCCCATTCCTAACAGGTCAGCAGCGGTTTGGTCTGTTATGTTGTTGGGAAGGTACGGGATGCTAACGAGTTTGCCTCGATCGGCGACATACACCACTCCAAGCGATTGAGCGGCGCTGCTCACCCACGGTGGCGTTCTTTTGTCTCTGGCTCGTGCGATGTCAACCAGCAACAGTCTGCGCCCAGGCTGAGTTTCGAGCGTTTCG
>JAJZGF010000011.1 GCA_021805025.1 Acidobacteriota bacterium | reverse complement strand
AGTGGCCGCCTGATCTGACGGCCTCTCCATGTGTTGTGCGCGCTACTCCTTCTTGATGAACGCCAGCAGATCCGCATTCACCTCATTCTTGTGCGTGGCACACATCCCGTGTGGCGCCCCTTTGTAAACCTTCAGATCCGCACCTTTCACCAGCGCCACCGAAAGCAGGGCCGAGCCGTTTATGGGCACAATCTGGTCGTCGTCGCCGTGCATCACCAGCGTGGGCACGTCGATCTTCTTCAAGTCTTCCGTAAAGTCGGTTTCGGAGAAGGCCTTGATGCAGTCGTAGACGGACCTGACGCCGGCCTGCATTCCCTGCAGCCAGAACGAATCCTTGAGACCTTGCGAGACCGTCGAGCCGCTGCGGTTGGCGCCGTAAAACGGCTCCGTGAGATCCTTAAAAAACTGCGAGCGGTCGGCCAGAACTTTGGCGCGGATGTCATCAAAGACCTCCATCGGCAATCCAATCGGATTGGTCGCCGTCCTGAGCATCAGCGGCGGCACGGCTGCAATCAGCACTGCCTTGGCAACGCGCTTCGTCCCATGTCGTCCGATGTAGCGCGCCACCTCACCGCCGCCCATCGAGTGGCCCACATGCACTGCGCCCTTCAGGTCCAGCGCCTCCGTCAGGGCCGCCAGATCGTCGGCATATGTATCCATCTCATTGCCGTTCCACGGCTGGCTTGACCGCCCGTGCCCGCGCCGGTCGTGGGCTATCGCGCGGTACCCGTGCAAAGCCAGAAACAGCATCTGGTCTTCAAAGGCATCGGCGCTCAGCGGCCAGCCATGACTGAAGACCACAGGCTGTCCGGTGCCCCAGTCCTTGTAGTAAATCTGCGTTCCATCCTTGGTCGTGATCGTCGGCATCGGGAACTCCTGGTTTGAGGTTGGAGAAAGTAATCGGTTGAGAGGGCGTGGTTGCCGGTCTGCGTTCGGGCTGAAATCGCCGAGCCCATCACCATCGGGCCTTCCGCTCTCATTGTTGGATGCCCTTGGCGAACGCCAGTTGCCGGGCAAATCTGAGTCAGGTGTTGCCCGGGCATTTCAGCGAGCAATTCCGGCCACAAGGGAGGCCCCGCATGCCCCCCTTTTGCTACAAATTCCTTTGCGTTCCTGCAGGTGTGTGGTTTTCTAAACGTACCCGCCTATGCTCAAGCCGCTGGAACGCTATTTTGAATTCACCCATCTGGGGACCAACTGGCGCACGGAGATTCTGGCCGGCGTCACTACTTTCCTCACGATGGCCTACATCGTGCTCGTCAACCCGGCCATCCTGTCGGCCACCGGCATGCCGCTGGCCGCCGTCACCGCAGCCACATGCCTCTCGGCCGCCTTCGGCTCCATTCTCATGGGCATCGTCGCGCGCTATCCCATTGCCCTTGCTCCCGGCATGGGCCTCAACGCCTACTTCACTTACACCGTCTGCCTCAAAATGCACATTCCGTGGCAAACGGCGCTAGGCGCAGTCTTTCTTTCCGGCGTAATCTTTCTGGCTCTCACCGCCGCCGGCATACGCCAGATGATTCTCCGCTCCATTCCGCACGAACTCTACGCCGCCGTCGCCAGCGGCATCGGCCTCTTTATCGCCTTCATCGGCTTTCGCAATGCGGGCCTGGTCGTCAGCGATCCCGCAACCCTGGTCGGCCTGGGCAGCGTGCGCAATCCCTCCGCCGCACTCTCGCTCTTCGGCCTGGCCCTCATGGTCGTGCTTGAAGTTCGCAAGGTTCGCGGCTCCATCCTCATCGGCGTCCTTGCCACCACGGCCCTTGCCTGGGCGCTCGGCCTGGTCCACTGGACGCCCGCGCCCGGTGGCTTTCACGCATTAGCCGCCACCGCCTTCAAGCTCGACATCCGCGGCGCACTCAACAAAGGCCTGCTTGAAATCATCTTCGTCTTTTTCTTTGTCGATCTCTTTGACAACCTCGGCACCCTCGTCGCCGTCACCAAGCGCGCCGGACTCATCGCCGCCGATCACTCCATCCCGCGCCTCAACCGAATTCTGCTCGCCGACGCCACCGCCACGGTCTTCGGCTCGCTCACCGGAACCTCCACCGTCACCAGCTACGTCGAGTCCACCGCCGGCGTCGCTGCCGGAGGCCGCTCCGGCGTCACTGCCATCGTCACCGGTATGCTCTTCCTCGCCGCCATCGGAGCCGCACCCTACGTCAGCGTCGTGCCCCAGGCCGCCACGGCGCCCGCCCTCATCCTCGTCGGCTCCATGATGCTGGCCACAATCACGGAAATTCGCTGGCACGATCCCCTCGTCGCCATCCCCGCATTCCTCACCCTGGTGCTAATCCCCCTCACATACTCCATCGCTAATGGCCTCGGCTTCGGCGTCATCGCGTGGGCCGTGCTGCACCTCGCCACAGGCCGCTTTCGCAAACAGGATTGGCTGCTCTACACGCTGGCCGCGCTCTTCCTGCTCCGCTTCGTCTACCTCGGTACAAGTTAGAGCCCCTGCTTGACCGCCCTCTGCGGGTATACTTTTCCGCGAGGCACGACACGCAATGGACCTCTCCGGACTCATCCAACCCAGTCTTCTGCACAGTACCGTCATCCTCACTGTCATTCTCGCTTTCGCCGGCTATCTGGTCACCTTCTTGAGCGCCCGCATGTTGGCTCTCCGCCGCGACAAGCTGCGCCTCGTCAACAAGCGCCTCAACGAGTTCTATGGTCCGCTCTACGTCGCCTCTGAAGCCGGTGACATTGCCTACCGCTCCCTGCTCAAACGGCAGGGCAAGATGAAAAGCGAACCGATCCGCGACGAAGACATGAAGGAGTGGATGCTCTGGATGACCACCATTTTCATGCCTCTGAACGACATTCGCGAGAAGGTCATCATTGAAAAGGCCTATCTCATCGTCGAGGAAAAAATGCCGCAATGCCTGCTTGACTTTGTCACCCACGTTGTCGGCTACAAGGCTGTGATGGCAAAGTGGGCAGAGGGCGACTACACGGAGCGCCGCTCCACCATCGGCTGGCCGCCGGAGTTCGATATCTATGTCAAGAAGTCTTACGCCGCACTCAAGGCCGAGCAGACCCGCCTGCTGCACAGCGCCGCGTGGCGGCTCTATCATCACATTTTCCTGCGAAATCGACACAAACAGACCGCTACGTTAAGCCGGAATCCATTCCCGTCGCGAAGAGGAGGGCCACAATGAAGAAACTTCTGAGTACAGTTGTGATGGCATGTGCATTGCTTGGAGCGCTGCCCGCATGGGCACAGGTCAAGATGACGCGCGACCAGATGCTCTTCTACACATCCGAGTGGAAGGGCGATCGCTTCCCCGACGGCAGGCCGAGACTCCCCGACTCGTTGCTGCAACGCGCCGTAAACATGACCATCGAGGATGTCTGGGAGTATCTTCGCGCGCATGGCTATCGCAATCAATTCGAGGCAGGCTGGCAGGCGCTCCACATCGACAAGCCCTTTGCCGGACGCGCGCTCACTGCGCAGTACATGCCCACGCGCCCTGATATGGCCAGGGCGATTCGCGACGAGGGCAAGGCTGAAGCCCGTGTGGGCGACAACAATAGCTGGCCCATCGCCGAGCTGCAGCCCGGCGATGTGTATGTCGCCGACGGCTTCGGCAAGATTATTGAAGGCACGCTGATTGGGTCGAATTTAGGCAATGGGGTAGCCGCGCACACGCACACCGGCTTCGTCTTCGATGCGGGCATCCGCGACCAGGAAGAGAATCGAGCGATTCCCAACTTTAACGGCTTCTATCGCGGCTATGATCCCTCAGCCTGGGCAGACATGGAGTTGACCGCGATCAATGCGCCGGTTCGCATCGGACGGGCCATCGTGCTCCCCGGCGACCTGGTGCTGGCCAAGCCGGAAGGAGTTCTGTTCATTCCCGCAATCCTTGCGGAGGATGCCATCAGCTCTGCGGAATTTACTGCCCTCACCGATGCCTTCAACTTTGAACTCAATCAGCAAGGCAAGAATGGCGGGCAGTTTGAAGGCGGTTGGACACCGGAAAAGTATGACGCCTTTGCCAAGTGGATTGATGCTCACCCTGAGAAGCTGAAAATGCCGCGCAGCGAGTTCGACGCGATTCTGACCAAGGCAAAGCAGCAGAAGAGATAACCCGCATCCGACGAGACTCCGTCGCAACAACGCTGCAGCGGATCGTCCATCAAAAGTGACTGCGTTACTGCGACCGCTCGACGACAAGCGCCGCCTGCAGCATCGCCTTCGCATAGGCAATGTCGTACACATCGCCCGTGTATCCGCCGCCGCCCGGATAGCCGCGAATCGGTCCGCGCGCGCGATCGTAGTCCAGCGCCCGCGGATGCTCCGGATAAATCTCCCGCGTGTAGTTCACCTTCAGCAGTTCGCGCATCACCGCAAACATGTTCACGTCGCCCTCGTCGATGAAACCCTCGTCGTACTGCTCATACGGCTTCATCACGTGCGGGTTGCGATAATGCATGTGGTTGATGCGGTCTCGGCTCCCGAAGTACTGGCACACAGCCACCGGATCTTCGCCCATCTCGCGCGTCACACCGCAGTCAAACGTAATTCCATTGGCTGGGCTGTCCACAATCTCAATCAGGTGCTTCCAGCCTGCAACCGTGCCCATGATCTGCTGCGATCCGCGGCTCAGCGGAAACGGCGGATCGTTGGGATGCAGCGCCAGCCGTACATTCGCCTTCTCCGCGACCGGAACCACAGCTTTAAGAAAATACGCAATGTTGGCCCACATCTCATCCAGCGTATGCGCGCCCTCCGCGGGCAGCGGCTGCATCCCCTTCATGCGGCCATAGTCCGCGCCTGTCAGCCCGGCGCCACCCCGTCCGGTCTCTTCGTAGTAGCCCTCCATTGCACGATGTGCATAGAAGTTGTACTCCATCACCGGCAGACCTACTTTTCCTGCGGCTTCAATCGACGCGCGCACCTTCTCGATCTCCTCATCGCGGCCCGGCTGCCCATAAATCGTCTTTGGAAAGCCGTCGAACATCAGATTGCCCAGCGTCACGCCGCCGGCCTTGAGCGTATCGACGATGGGCTGAAGCTGCTCCACCGTCCAGGGAATCGCCGGCCCCCCGGACAGCACATGGCGCACGCCTAGCTGCACCACCTCGCGAATGGCCTCGTCCGTGACGCCGCCGTGGAGGGCAAGGGCGCAGGCTATCTTCGGAGTGCGGGCGCTCTCCTGCGGCATACCATCGCCGAGCCACCAGGGCTTTTTCTCCTGCTGCGCATGAACTGCAAATGGCGCAAGCGCGGGCGTCAAAACTGCCGCGCCTATACCACCCAGGAAGTGGTGGATCAGCTTGCGGCGTGAAAGCAGAGAGGATTGCATAGGCACACTCCATCGGAATCAATTGATGTCGCAACATGCGCAAACACAAACGAGCCGGCAGCATGATGGTGGCCGCAGAGCGCGCAGAATATGCGGGCGCGGCCATGGTTTCGCATTCTTCCACAACGCCTCGATCCGCGTCCAGACCTGCAATGAAGGCGCTAAGGCAAGGCTTGCAATAGCTGGAGTAAGATGGGGTGTCGCAGTTGACCCCTCGAAAAGGAATGGCCACAATGTCCATTGCAGAGAGCCTTCACTTGAACCGCCGCAGCGTCCTCAAATCCTCACTCGCTCTGCTCGCCGGCGGCGCTGTCGGCCCTGTCGCCGGCGCCGAAGCGGAAATCAAGAATGTGAACACCGCTTCAAGCCCATCGAACCTGACGATTACTGACATGCGCTATGCAGTCATCGTGAAACCGGGACCGAGCCCCTGCGTGCTGATTCGCATCGATACCAACCAGGGCATCTACGGCTTGGGCGAGGTGCGCGACATCGCCGGACCGCAATACGCCATGGTACTCAAGAGCCGCCTGCTCGGCGAGAACCCGCTGCGCATCGACTATCTCTTCGAGAAGATCGCCCAATTCGGCGGCAACGCACGCCAGGCCGGCGGCGTCTGCGCCATCGAGATGGCGCTGTGGGACATTGCAGGCAAGGTGTACAACATTCCCGTCTACCAGATGCTCGGCGGCAAGTGGCGCGATGAGATTCGCGTGTACGCAGACACCACAGAATCCATGGACCCCGCCGAATATGGCCGCCGTGCCAAAGAGCGCAAGGAAATGGGGCTCACGTGGATGAAGATGGACCTCGGCATCAACGTCCTCGGAGGAATCCCCGGCACGGTGATGCAGCCCTCAGGGATGAGCAAGTGGGAGCTGAGCGACCAGCCCAATCCGTTCATCGCCACGGAGGTGACCGACAAAGGCATCGATAGGCTTTGCGAATATGTGGCTGCGGTGCGCGACAACATCGGCTATGCCATGCCGCTCTCCATGGATCACCTCGGCCACATCGGCGCAAAGTCCGTCATCCGGCTCGGCAAGGCGTATGAAAAATTCAACCTCGAGTGGATAGAAGACGTGATTCCCTGGTATTACACCGACCTGTTGAAGGAGATAACCCAGCAGAGCCCCACACCGACGCTCACCGGCGAAGACATCTACAAGATTGAGGACTTTGAGACCCTATGCAGGGAGCACGTCGTGGACAAGATTCATCCGGATCTGGCGACCTCTGGAGGCATTCTGCAGACGCATCGCATTGGCGACATGGCCTTCCGCTACGGCGTGCCCATGGCGATGCACTTTGCCGGTACGCCCGTCAGTTGCATGGCGAACGTGCATTGCGCCGCCGCCACGCGCAACTTCCTCGCGCTTGAAAACCACTCGCTCGATGTGCCCTTCTGGCAGGATCTCGTCACCGGCATCGAAAAGCCCATCGTCAACAAGGGCTACATCAAGGTTCCCTACACACCGGGCCTTGGCATCACACTGAATGACGACGAGCTCAAGAGGCATCTGAAGCCCGGTACAGGTTACTTTGAGCCCACGCCTATGTGGGATGAAGTACAGTCCTGGGACGATGCGCTCTTCAGTTGAGCCGCGCCGTTACTGCTTGATTACCGTCCCGTCGCGCAGCCGAATCTCGCCCCAGCCGCCGTTCAGGGGGCTGGCGGTGAAGGGCGCCTTCACGGCTTCCTTCTCGTCAATCTCGATGCCCCATCCCGGCTTCTCGCTTACCCACAGGTAGCCGTCGCGCCACTCCGGGCAGCCTTTAAAGATGGCTTGCGTACGCTCGTTGAACGGCGAATACTCCTGAATGCCGAAGTTATAACTCACCAGATCGAGTGTGACGTTCGCCATGTGACCCACCGGCGAGACGTCTCCCGGCCCATGCCATGCTGTTCTCACGCCAAACTGCTCGGCAAGAATCGCGATCTTGCGCGCCGGACTGAAGCCGCCCGCCTGCGAAACATGCACGCGAATGTAATCTATGAGCTCCTCAGTAATCAGCGGCTGCCACTCATGCGGACTGTTGAACAACTCTCCCATCGCAATCGGCGTCGCGCAGTTCTCGCGGATCTGCCTGAAATATCCCAAGTCCTCAGGCGACAGCGGATCCTCGAGAAAAAACATCCGGTACTGCTCGGCCTCTTTGCAGAACTGCACGGCCTCGTTCGGCGTCAGGCGCTCATGCATGTCGTGCAGCAACTCCACTTCATCGCCAAGCTCGCGGCGGCATATCTCCAGCAGCTTCAGCGCGCGCCGCACCTGCGCTTCGCGATCGAACAGTGGCTTGTCATGCAGCGCCTGCGGCCTGCCCGCCTCCGCGTGCCGCGAGCCGTAGCCCGCCATGCCGGGCAAGCCCACTTGCACGCGCACATTGCGAAAGCCCTGCGCCATGTAACGCTCGGCGCTCTCCACCACATCAGCAAACTCGGCCCCGCTGGCGTGCGCGTAGGTGTCTGCAGCCTCGCGGCACTTGCCGCCCGCAAGCTGATACACCGGCATCCCGGCTTGCCTGCCTTTGATATCCCATAGCGCCTGGTCGATGCCGCTGATTGCGTTGTTCAGCACAGGCCCGTTTTTCCAGTACGAGCTGTCGTAGCAGGACTGCCAGATGTCTTCAATGCGGTCCGTCGTTTTGCCCAGCAAAAATGGCTTGAGGTATTTCTCCACCGCGGGCTTGACCAGGTCTGCACGCTGCGTAAAGGTTGCACAGCCGTACCCGTAAAGCCCATCCTGATCCGTGGTGATCTTCACCACCGTCAGCCGCACGCCATCCGGCTCGCACTCAATGACGCTGATGTCTCTAATCTTCGGTACAGGCATGGCTCGCGTCGCGCGCGCCACCTGTTCCTCGGCCCTGACAACACGAGGGGCGAGTGCAATTGCACCCGCCCCGGCAATGCCCTTCAACAAATCACGACGCTCGATCGGCAACTGTTTACCCTCCTGCCATCAGTCGCCCACAATTCTACGTCGTCAACTGCGTGAGTGTCGGGAAGCGGTACTGCGCCTTCACAATAGGCGTGCCTACCACCTCAATACGGCTCAGATCGCGCGTGCCTACGCCCAGATGCTCGGCCAGCCGAAGCGTGTTGTCGCATTTCTCAAAAGGTGCGCTGCCGCGGTCGGCCATCGGATCAAAGCCCATCGTCGCCATCGCCACCGCATCGGTCGAAACACAGTTCATGCCCGCAATCAGCAGCCCCGGATGCACCGGTTGGTGAATCCAGTTGGGATCCTGATTCGGCAGTTCACCGCCGGTCATGGTGTAGATGCCGTCAATCACAGCCAGGTGAATGGGCCGCGCCGCCACCAGATCGGCCGTGATGCGCGGCACGCGAAAGCCCGGGTCCTTCGATTCCGCTACCGGCTGCGGCGCGCTCTTCGGCGGCACGCGCGAGCCCGAGTGCATCGGCCCGCGATAGCCCACCGGCAGAATGCCGGGCTCGTCCTCGGGTGCCTCCTGGCTGTAGATGGTGCAGGGTGTGATCCCGAAACAGTTCTTCATCGACAGTGTCACACCCGCCGTCCGGTGCTCCTTGAGCTTGGCCAGCGAAATGAATACATCGGTGTCCCGGTAGGAGTGGTTCAGGTCGTAGCCCGCATACATCAGCCCGCCGCCCGGCACCATGAAGCGCGCGTACGTCTTACCGCTGCCCAGAAAGTTCGTGTTTTCAAATTCCACCAGCTTCGCGGCGCTCACAAAATCCTTAGGCTGCCAACCCGCGGCCAGCATGAAATCCTGCAGCGGCTTGGTCCCGATCGGCGCACTCTCCAGCAGGCGAATCCGCGTCGCGCCCGCGTTGCCAAGCAGCGAAATCAGCGATCCAATCACCTGCGGATGCACCCAGTGAGTCATCTGGTTCGGCATCGAGTTCAGCTTGTCGCTGGTCGGGCCCGTCATATTCAGCTTGATGGACACGGTCTTTCCGCCTACCAGCTTGTCCAGGCCGCCCAACTGGTCAAACATCGTCGCCAGCGTCGCCGTCACCTCGCGGTTGTATTCTTGGCATTGCCCGATGGCCACGCGACTGGCCGGCGCCTTGAGTGCCGATGCAATCGCTGGACGCGCCATGTGTGCGCCGACCGCCATCCCTGCGGCGCCAACAAACTCTCTGCGGGAAATATGTACTCTCATCTCTGCCCGACCTCCTCGCTTGCCAGTAGTATGCTCCCAAAGCACGCCCTGCGGCTGCAAAATTATTCGCGCCCTGCCGGCTCGGCGGTGTCAGCAAGTAATGTGCGGGCGGTCTGCACGCGTCCCGGTTCCACAAACAGCCACAGCACACCACCCACAGCCGCAAACGCAGCCGCAAAATCAAACGCTGCGCTCCAGCCAAGCCGCGCCGCCAGATACGGCGTCAGCGACGCAGTCACTGCTCCGCCGATCTGGCCGCCCATATTCATCACGCCGGACACAACCCCGGACCGCTCGCCCGCAAGATCGGCCGTGACTGCCCAGAACGAGCTCTGCGACAGATACAGTGCACCCGCTCCGCCAGCCAGGATCAAACTCGCCATGTAGGGCCCGCGCACATGCACGCCCACTGCGAGAAACACCGCCGTCAGCGCCATCGCCACGACCGCAATGCCGCAGCGCCCCGCGCGCAGTCCATACTTCATTGCGATCCAGTCGCTGATCGACCCACCCGCCAGGCAGCACACCGTCATGGCCAGAAAAGGAATCATTGAGAAGACTGCGTTCGACTGCAGTTTCATGCCCCGCACCTGCGCCAGGTAAAGATAGAACCAGCTGAAGAATATCCACGCCACATAACCAAACATGAAGTAGCTCAACGTCATCGCCATAATGCTGCGATTGAAGATCGCCTGTCTCCACGAGACTGGCCCATCCGTTCCGCGCGCTGACTCCGTCATACGCGTCGCCTGGATCAACTCCAGCTCTTCTCGCGAGACCAGCGCATGCTCTTCCGGCCGGTCGCGCGCCAGCAGAAACCACCCCAGCCCGGCCAACACGCCTACCACGGCGCTGAACCAGAACGAGGCGCGCCAGCCATGGCGGCTCACAATCCAAGTCAGTACGGGGATGCTGAGCCCCGCCCCCGCGCCCACGCCCGCAAAGATCCAGCCATTCGCGCGACCCCGCTCCGCCACCGGAATCCACTGGGCGACGAACTGATTCCCTGCCGGATACATCACCGCCTCGCCCGCGCCCAGAGCGGTGCGAATCAGAATCAACAGAAGCAGTGCATGGCCAAGCCCCACATGGACCATTGCCGTTCCTGCGGAAAAGACGCCCCACCACAACACGCTCATCGCGAGAACCCATCGAGGACCGTAACGAAAGGCTAGCCAGCCGCCGGCCACCTGAAACGCGGCATACCCCACAAGGAACGCGCTGAAGACCCAGCCCAAATGAATGTTGTCAATGCCCAGTTCGTCGCGGATTGCCGCGCCCGCAATCGCAATATTCGTGCGGTCCATGTAGGCAACCGCGCTCAGCACAAACAGCCAGAAGATCAGCAATCCTCGCACCGTGTAGCGCCGCATCACAGCCATGATGATCCTTGTCTCTGCTCGATTCTAGACGTGCCCAGGACACAACTTCGTGCGGCATCTCCAAGAGGATGCTGCCCGCACCCGCTTTGCAAACGGGCTTGGGTCACCCATCTCCAGAAGCGTCCACTATATCCGGTCAGGGCTCGCAGTGGCACGGCCGCGCGCGCAGCATCGGTCAGGCAAAACGCGTGATCCGCAAGAAATTCAATATTTGATTTGGAAGGGTTGCCGACGCCTGACGCGGCCCGCGTACTACCGGCCGAGATATTCCCTATACTGTGTTTCAATCACGCCGGCTGAGCGCGCCAACGAAAGCTTGGCCACGTTGTACTGGTAAAGGCTCTCCACCAGATTGCTTTCGGCAGCCGCCAGCGACGCCTGCGCCGTCACAAGCGGCAGATTGTCATCCACACCCGCATGGACGCGGTCTGTCTCGTCGCCCAGGGCCCGCGTCGCAAGCGCGACGTTGGACCGCGCCACCTCCACCAGTTTCGCCGCGGCATTCACATCAAGCAGCGCGTCTCGTACCTGCTGGTCGATGCGAATTCGCAGGTCATCCAGCTGCGAACGAATATTTGCCAGTTGGGCCGCGGAGGCATCCTCATCGCCGCGCAGGCTCGCCTCCTTGAAAATCGGCACGCTGAGCGTTCCCACGGCCGCAAAGTTGCCGTGCGTGCCCGCACCATTCACCGTATCCACGCCCCAGAAGCCGCTGAAGCTCAGCTTGGGAAGCCGCTGGCTGCGATATGCCGAATGGGCCGCGCGAAACTCGACCAGCTGATTCTGCAGATTCTGGTAATCCTGGCGATCCTTGTACGCCGTAGCCAGCACTTCCTGCTGCGTATCCGATGCTAGATCGCTGTAGGGCACAGGATCAGTGAGTGCAATCTTTTGCCCAGGATCGAGGCCTATCTCGCGCTTCAGCAGGATCAGATCCTTCTCATGCACATTCTCCGCCGCAATCCGCGCCTGCCTCTGGGCCTGCAACTGCACCCGCGCCCGCAGCTCATCCAGATTGGAAGCTGTTCCTGCCTCATGCGCCGCATGGGCCTGGTCCTCCTGCACCTGGTCGGCAGCCTCCAGCGCGATCGTGTTATCCACCTCACTGCCCGACGCAATGGCGTGCAGATACGCTGTTGCCACATCCTGCACCACATTGCCGCGCGCCGTCATCTTGGCAAAGTACACCGAGCGCACTGCCGCGCCGGCCGCGTGCCAGCCCGCGATCACGGGGCCGGAAAATAACGTCTGGTTAAAGTTGATCTGGCCCTGCGTCAGGTCGTCGCGCGTAATCAACGACAAACCTGCCGGCACGATCCCGCCGGGGAAAAACGCGCCAAACTGCTTGATGACGCTGGGTCCAAACCCCTGCGCAACAAGGTCATGCTGAAAGATACCGGTTCCGCCGCTCAGCGTAACGGTCGGCAAAAACTCCTGCAAAGCAGTGTTCTTTTCACCGTGGATCATCTTCTCTGCGTTCTCGGCTTCTTTCAGGCCCAGATTGTTTTCCAGACCCATCCGCACCGCATCGTCCAGCGAGAGCCTCAACGTCGCGTCTGCCACCGGGCGCGCCGTGACGCTGCCAAAAAATGGATTGTCCGCTGAGCTGGGATTGGCCATCTGGCCGCGTGCCAGTGCTCCGGCTCCCACAACCGCCAGAATCGCAACCATCGCCGGCGCCTTTACCCGGCGGATAGATAAAGACACAGCTCCACTCACAACCATTATTCTCTCAGATGTCCGAGGGAGCCGAAGGATTCCATTCCTGGTTAAAAACTGCCCTGGACAGCCCTAGCAGCCCGTGCCCGCCTTGGCCAGCGCAGCCTTCAATCCCTGCATGCTGATCCGGCTTGACGCCTCCGGCGTGCCCGCGCCGCGCCAGTGTGTCTCCAGGCTCACCGCATAGCGGTAGCCGTCGCGGTCCAGCGCGCGAAGTTGCGCCGCCCAGTCCACCACGCCTGTGCCCACCGGCGCCCACTCCCACTTGCCGCCCGGCTGGCGCACCACATTCTTGGCATGGCAGTGGCCGATCCGCTTCTTCGGCAGCAGGTCATACCCTTGGGGAAATGGATCGCTGCCCGGAAACGTCGCCGCATTCCCCGGGTCCCAGTTCAGCATGAAGTTCGGCTCCGTCACTGCCTTCAGCGTCGCAGCGGCCTCCGGGCCCGTCGCAGTGTTGCAGCTCATCTCATTCTCCAGCAGCAGAATCAGATCGCTCTTCGCGCAGCGCCGCGCCGCTTTGCGCAACGTCTCATTCATCGCGGCGCGGTACGGCGTCACATCATCCAGCCGCCAGAAATCGAAGCAGCGAATCCGGTCCGTGCCGAAGGTCTTTGCCAACTCGATGCAGTGTTCCAGCAGCACATCCTGCTTCTTGAAATCATAGTCAGCGTGAAACTGGTCCCGCCGCTCGCTCTGGTTTGACAACGGCGCACCCGGCCAATCCACCTTGTAGAGCGGGCTCGCAATGTCCGTCACGCGCAGCTTGTGCTTCGCCAAAATCGTCCGCGCCTGCGTCAGTTCGCCCGCATCCAGCGTCGTAATATTCTTGTTCCACATCCCGCGCAGCTCAATCCACTGCAGGCCAAAGTCATGCGCGGCCACATAGCAGGCGTGGTCAAAGTCCTGCGAAATTTCGTCATTAATCACCGCAACCCGAAACGGGCAACTCGCCAGCGCTCGGGCCGGAATCGCCGCCGCCGCACCCATCCCCGCCAAAAAACTCCTCCGCGATAACATCATCCCCATCTCTCCATCCATTGCATGCACAGGTCTCGCTTTCAAGACGCTCGGCAACCGTCCCGCTACTGCGCCGAATACTCCTTTGTCTGCCCAGTCCGCGAGTTCATCACGCTGAAGCTGCCGTCCGCATGAGCCACCACCTTGAAGTACGCGCCATCCGCGCCATCTTTCAGGTTCGCGATCAGCGGCGCGGCGCTGTTATGCGCGGCATCGGAGTCCTCCGCCGTATGCACCATCCACAGGTCTTCAAGCCCCGGGCTCTCATGCACGGTCTGCCACGCCTCCGGGCTGCCCGCCTTGTGCGCGCCGTTGTTCATGATCGCTACCCTTGGATGAATCGCATCCACAAACGCCCGCGTGTTCGACAGATTGAATCCATGATGATTCACCAGGTACAAATCCACATGCCCAATCAGATTCTCCGGGCACACCAGCGGAATTTCCTTGGCCTTTGTCAGATCGCCGAGATCCAGAAAGCGAAACTTGCCGTACCGCACCAGGACGCCCGTCGAGCGCGGATTCTCCGTCGTATCCAGCTCCCACTTCGGCTCACTCGCGCAATAAGGATTCGGCGTCGGCTTCACACCCGGCACCGCGGCAATGTGCTCGCCATCAGCCGTCAACACAATCGTCGTCAGTCCCGGAAGGTCGATCGTGTCGCCAGGATGAACGATGCGCCGCGGTGTCTTGCCAACCGCCTTAATGTAGGCCGCATAGTCGTGGCGCGTAATGTCGCTGTCCTCGCGGTTCTCCCCGTGGTCCAGAAACTCGCCCACCTTCACCCGCTGCACCAGGTTCGGCACGCCGCCCACATGGTCCGTGTGGAAGTGCGTAATCAGCACATAGTCGAGCTTCGTAACCCCCGCGTCCTTCATCGCCGCCTCGATGCGCCCGGCGTCCCGACCGTTGTTATCGCCCCAGCCCGTATCCACCAGCAGCGATGTGCCCGCTGGCCCAACCAACAGCGTGGACTGTCCGCCTTCCACGTCAATCGAGTAGATGCGCAGCTCGTTGGCCTTGCCATGCGCACTCGCCCCCAGCACAGCAGAGGCCGTCATAAGCAATGCCGTTAAAACACCTGCAAACCGCGCAGCCCGCACGCGGCGCAATAGATAGAAAAGTGATTCAGCAGCGTTTCTCATCAGGCCGAAAGTGTAACCGAATCGGCGCATCCCGCGAAACCGGGCCCAGGATAAGCCGCAAATCCGCCTTGCTGGTAGAATAGAAACTGCCGCACTGTGCGGTGAATCAAGCCATTTGCATACCCCAACCTGACGACATTCACGCCGAACCCAAGAGAAGGAACTCCGCACCTGTGAGCCAGACGATACGCAATATCGCCATCATCGCCCATGTTGACCACGGCAAGACCACCCTCGTTGACGCCATGCTGCGACAGTCGGGCACATTCCGCGCCAATGAGCAGGTTGCCGAACGCGTGATGGACTCGAATGAGCTGGAGCGCGAGCGCGGCATCACCATCCTGGCCAAAAACACGGCAATTGTCTTCGAAGGCGGCAAGATCAATATCGTCGATACACCCGGCCACGCCGACTTCGGCGGTGAAGTTGAGCGCGCCCTCAAGATGGTCGATGGCGTCATGCTCCTCGTCGATGCCGCCGAAGGCCCCCTGCCGCAGACCCGTTACGTGCTGGCCAAGGCGCTTGAAGCCAAGCTGCCGCCCATCGTTGTCATCAACAAGATTGACCGCCCCGACGCCCGCCCCCAGGAAGTGCTGAACGAGATCTATGACCTCTTCATCGATCTCGACGCCGACGAACATCAGCTTGAGTTCCCCGTTCTCTACGCTGTCGCCAAGGCCGGCACGGCCACCACGGATCTCGCCACGCCGGGCACGAACCTGCAGCCTCTCTTCGAGGCCATTGTGAAAACCATCCCCGCGGCCACGGGCGATGCCGATGGCGCGCTACAAATCCTGGTCACCAATCTTGACTACTCCGACTACTTCGGCCGCATCGCCATCTGCCGCGTCTTCCAGGGCACCCTTCGCGCCGGTGATGACGTCAACATCTCCAAGCGCGACAGCTCGCTCATGAAGACGCGGATCACTAAACTCTTCACCTTCTCGGGCCTCAAGCGCATTGAGACCACCGAGACCACCGTGGGGGACATCGTCGCCGTCGCCGGCGTTGAGGGCATCACCATCGGCGAAACCATCACCGGCATTGAGAACCCCGCGCCGCTGCCGCTCATCGTCATTGACGAGCCCACCATCGCCATTCAATTCAGCGTCAATAACTCGCCCTTCGCCGGTCGCGAAGGCCAGTACGTCACCAGCCGCAATCTTCGTGAGCGACTGGAAAAGGAACTGCTCACCAACGTCTCCATCCGCGTGGAAGACACCGGCTCGCCCGACAGCTCCAAGGTGCTGGGCCGCGGCGAACTACAGCTTGCAATTCTGATTGAGATGATGCGCCGCGAAGGCTACGAGCTCATGGCCGGCCGCCCTGAAATCGTCACCAAGATGGTGGACGGCACGCGCATGGAACCCGTCGAGCGCCTCACCATCGACGTGCCCGAGACCTACACCGGCGTCGTGATTGAGAAGCTCGGCCCGCGCAAGGGCGAGATGACCAAGATGCACAATCACGGCTCCGGCCGTGTGCGCATGGAGTTCCGCGTGCCCAGCCGCGGCATCATCGGCCTGCGCAGCGAAATGCTCACTGAGACGCGCGGCACCATCGTCATGAACGCGCTCTTCGACGGATACATCCCCTATCAGGGCGAAATCCCGCAGCGCCCCACCGGCGCACTCATCTCCGACCGCCAGGGCCCCACCACCACCTACGCACTCAATGGGCTGCAGGAGCGCGGCATCCTCTTCGTCGGTCCCGGGGTCGAAGTCTACGAGGGCATGATCGTCGGCGAGCACTCGCGCGACAACGACCTCGATGTCAATGTCGTTCGCGAAAAGAAGATGACTAACATGCGCGCCTCCAGCGCCGATGATGCCATCCGCCTCGTGCCCTACAAAGCGCTCAATCTGGAACAGGCCATCGAGTTCATCGCCGATGACGAGCTGGTCGAGGTCACGCCCAAGTCCCTGCGCCTGCGCAAGAAAATCCTGCAGGCCAACCGCCGCCCCAAGCGCTGGGAAAAGACTGCCGAGTAACGCGGTATCGCAGTCCATGCGCATCCGCCTGAAACAATCCGGGGCACGCCCTGAGCCGTGCCCCAAATCATTTCCCAACATGCGTGGCCTTCAGCCGCTGCCCTTCACCGCCGTGCATGGCTTAGCGCCAGAGGGCTCCCGAAGGCACTCCAGCGGCTTGCTCTGCGACTCCTTAATGCACGGCCGCCCCGCTGGGGGCCTGGCCGGGACGGTTCTTGTTCAGCATGAAGGCCAGCACGATCAGGCCGGTGGACATCCACGACAGCTCCATATACACGTCCTGATAACCCTGCATCAGGGCCTGCTGGTTGAGCTGGCCGTAGATCGAGGCCATCGCCATGGCCTTGCCGTTGGCGCTGCCAAACTGCCCGCTCAGAAAGCCGCTGAGCGCCTGCGTTTGCTGCTGGAAGGCAATCGACGCCGATTGCATGGCGCTCTGCAGGTGCGCCTGATGCCACATGGCGCGACTGGTCACCTGCGCGTTGGTAATCGCAATCAGGATGCTTCCGCCGATGTTGCGGACAAAGTTGATAAGCCCGGCCACCTGATTGCTCTCTTCCTTCGGCATGCCCACATAAGCGGCGTTGGTAATGGAGATGAAGCAGAAGGGCAGCGGCAGCATCTGCACCACGCGTAACCATGAGGCCTGTGCAAAGCTCATCTGCAGCGTTGTCACATTGGCGGCATAGCGGAATGTAAGCACCAGCAGGGTGAAGCCGACCAGCGTGAGCGTCCGCGCTGAGACCTTGCCGGTGGCAAAGCCAGCAAACGGCATCACGAAGACGAGAGTGATGCCCCCGGCCGTAAGTGCGAGACCTGCTGTCGTCGCGTTATAGCCCAACAGTTCCTGCATGAACTGGGGCTGCAGCACAGTGTTCGCGTTCAGCACGCCGCCCACCAGCATCATCAGGAAGCAGCAAATGGCAAAGTTTCTGAAGCGGAACAGCTTCAGATTGATCAGCGGGTCCTTGTGCCGCCACTCCCAGATCGCAAGGCTGATGAGGCCGCCGACGAACAGGACCGCAAAAAAGCGGATGAATCCAGAGGCGAACCAGTCGTTCTCCTCGCCCTTGTCCAGCATGATCTGCAGTCCGCCCATGGAAATGGTGAGAAAGGCAAGGCCCATGTAGTCCATGTTGCGCAGCTTCGAAGGGTCAGCCTTGATCCAGGGCGGATCTTCCACCATGCGGGTAACGAGGAAGAAGGCTAGAATGCCGACCGGAATGTTGATGAAGAAGATCCAACGCCAGGAAAAATTGTCGGTAATCCAGCCGCCCAGTGTCGGCCCGATGGAGGGCGCGAGCACTGCAACCAACCCATACAGCGCAAAAGCCTGCCCGCGCTTGTGCGGTTCAAAGGAGTCCGCCATGATGGCCTGGGCCATGGGCTGCATGCCGCCGCCGCCCGCGCCCTGAATCACACGAAAGATCAACAGCATAGGCAGCGTGGGCGCCGCCCCGCACAAAAAGCTGGCGATAGTGAAGATCGTGATGCAGAAGACAAAGAAATTGCGCCGTCCCATCAGACTCGATGCCCAGCCGCCCAGCGGCAGCACAATGGCGTTTGAAACCAGATAGCTCGTCAGCACCCATGTGCCCTGGTCGGTGCTGGCCCCCAGGGTTCCGGCAATGTGGGGCAGAGCCACGTTGGCAATCGAGGTGTCCAGCACCTCCATAAAGGCGGCCAGAGCCACCGTCATCGCAATCAGCCAGGGATTGACGCGAGGTTTCCACTGCGCATGAAGGTCAACAGGATTAGGATTGTCCACCCGCTTGGTGCGGGCTCCGGTATCGGCCGGGGATAGGGATTTCGTATCGGGCAAAACGTCTCCTTTATGCGTTTGTCCTGCGATGCATTCGTCCTGGCGTCCTGTTGCCGGGGAAAGTGGCGGCGTTCTGCGGACCTGACAGACTTCGCGTGATCCGCATACTCCACGTTAGATTCTCCTATACGCCGCCGGGGTTCATGGATTCTGCCGGCGTCTCAGGCTGCGGAAGCCTCCGCGGCGGAGTCCGCCCGCGGTGTCCCCCAGCTCACCAGCGCAATGGTCAGCGCGACAATCTGCATCGCCACGATGAAGGCCGCACAGGCGGGCCATTTTCCAAGCGTCCAGAGGAAGCCCGGGACAACGCCGGCCGCGGTTCCGCCCAGGTAGTAGCAGGTAATGTACAGGCCTGCGGCGGTCACGCGCGCACCTGCCGGGGCCGCCACGCGCAGGTTGGTGCTGGCCGCGGTCTGCGCCACAAAGACGCCGGAAGAAAGCATGGCCAGTCCCAGAATGATGACCGGCAGCGTGGGCGCCAGCGTAAGCAGCACGCCGGCAATGGAAAGGCAGATGGCTCCACTGATGCCGACGCGCAGCCCCACGCGCGTGATGATGTACCCGGCCACGGGTGTAACGACCAGGCCCACCAGGTAGACGAAGAACAGCGAGCTGAGCGCAGTGGTGGACAGACGATAGGGCGCGGCGGCCAGATGAAATGTGATCCACGTGAAAACGCCGACCAGTGAAAACAGGACATTGAACCCAACGGCAAAGGTAGCGACAAGCCGGCTTCTGCGGAAGAGCGCCTGCACTTGGTAGGGAAACGCGGGCAGTGTGCCGGGCTCAGGATGCGGCGTGGCGCGACGACGTCCGCGGGGCAGCCACGCGGCCACGCCCGCGGCTCCCGCCAGCGCGGCCGCTCCCAAAGCGACAAAGCTGACCCGCCAGTTGAACCAGTCGGCAAGAATGCCCGCGGAGAATCGCCCGGTAAACCCGCCCAGCGCGGTGCCGCTCACATAGAAACTCATAATCAGGGCGACGCGTTCCGGCGGCCACTCCTCGCCGATGTACGTGATCACCACGGCGACCACGCCGGGCACGGTAATGCCCTGCAGGAACCGCCAGAACACAAGTTGGGCGAGCGATGTGGAGGTGGCGGCCAGCAGCGTCGGCACGGAGATGCCCAGCAATGAGGCGACGATAACCCGCTTCCGCGGCAGCCGCTCACTCAGCGCGCCAAAGATAGGCGCAGAGAGCGCCACGCCCAGCGTTGCGGCAGAAACCGTCAGGCCCACACCGGTTTTGGAGGCGTGGAAGACCCGCGCCAGCATGGGCAGCAGCGGTTGCGTGCAGTAGAGCTCAAGGAACGCACAGACGCCGCACAGTGCCACAGCAACTGCGGCCCAGTGGCTGGGCGCGGGACGCGGCTGGACCGGAGAAGCCAAGCCTCAGGATAATGCAGCGCCGCCTCGCCGGTTCCAGCATGTGCGCCGCCCCGACGATATAACCTGTGTTCAGAGATGGATTCCCCTTCCCCAAAGCCGCAACGGCGCGGCATGGAGGCTTTTGCCTCAAGTGACTTCAGGCGGTACCAGCTTGCGCGCAGCGCGGTAATTCTAGGCGCCGAGGCGCAGGCCGTGGCCGTGGCCTGGCAAATCTACTCGATTACCCACCGCGCCATCGACCTGGGATACACGGGGCTGGCGCTCTTTCTGCCGGGTCTCTTGTTCCTGCTGCCCTCGGGCCATGTGGCAGACCGCTTCGACCGCCGCCACGTGATCCTGTTGTGTTACACGCTGCAGGTCTTCTGCACTGTGACGCTGGTTGTTTTTGCGCGCAGCGGCATGCAGCATATCTTCCCGATCTATGCGGTACTGTTCATGGTGGGCACAGGCCGCGCGTTTTCCGGCCCGGCAAGCTCCGCCTTCATTCCCCATCTCGTGCCGGAAGAGCACTTCGTCAATGCCGTCACCTGGGGCGGCGCCATCTTCCAGTTCGCCAACATCACCGGCCCCGCGCTCGGCGGTGTGCTCTTCACGCTGCCCTTTGACCGTTGGTGGCCCGCCGGCCGTCTGGAAGGCGGCGGCGTAGTTTACCTGTTCGCCGTGGCCACGGAGCTCTTGTTTCTGGCGCTGGTGGGCAGCCTCTCGGTGCGGCCGGGGCGCATGGAGCATCGCGCCGTCTCGATGCAGGTGTTGCTGGCGGGCTTCAAGTATGTCTGGAGCCTGCCGCTGCTGCTGGGCGCCTTTTCGCTCGACCTGTTTGTCATGCTGCTGGGCGGCGCCGTGGCCCTGATGCCCATCTTCGCCAGCGAGATTCTGCACACCGGGCCGCGTGGCCTGGGGATGCTCCGCGCGGCTCCAGCCCTGGGCGCGGTAAGCATGTCGCTGGTGATGGCGCGGTTTCCCATCGGACGACGCGCCGGTCGCAAGATGTTTATCTGTGTAAGCATCTTCGGTGTCGCAACCATCCTCTTCGGCATCTCGCGCAGCCTCTGGATAAGCCTGCTCGCTCTGGCCGTGGGCGGAGCGGCAGACACCATCAGCGTCATCATCCGCGGCTCCCTGCTGCAGCTGGCTACGCCTCAGGAGATGCGCGGCAGGGTCAGCGCCGTCAACTCACTCTTCATCGGCGCATCGAATGAGCTGGGCCAGTTTGAGAGTGGAGTCACGGCGCAGTGGTGGGGCGCGGTGCGGGCCACCATCTTCGGCGGCGTTGGCGCTCTGGTTGTGGCCGGCGTCTGGGCCGGCCTTTTCCCCAGCCTGCGCCGCGTGGACGGCCTGAACTCGGCATCCCTGCGACCGCAGCCCGATGATGCGCTCAAGGCCGCCGCCGAGAGCTAACGCCCAGCCCGCGCCATCACCGCTGCAGCAGATCGATGGGCTTCGTAGAATGCGTCACGCGCAATTCCCACGCTCTCTACCGGCCCGCCGGATCTTCGGCGGCGCCTTCAACCAGAAAAAGCCGCGTTCGCGCGGCCTTCTTTCGCAACGGCGCAATGGCCATGTATTGGGAGGAATTTTCAAACTGCTGCGCAACCGCCAGGCTTGGAAACTCAATCACAACGAAGCGCCCCGTCGGAGCCTGGCCTTCGAGTGGAATCACCTGTCCGGCGCGCACAAGATATCTCCCGCCAAACTGAGCCACCACAGGCGTCACGGCGGCCAGGTATTTCTTGTAGGCGACTGGGTTCGTCACCGTAATCTCGGCAACTGCATAGCCTTTGGGAGGAGCCGCATGAAGACCGGCCGCTCCCTCCAGCAACGCGAAGACACAGATGGCAACGAGCGGCACTCTCACTTTCATGCTGCCTCACCTCCTCGGCCCGATGGGCGAACGAATCGAACGCGCCAACTTACCGCTGCAGCAGGTCAATCGGCTTCGTGAAGTCCGTCACGCGCACATGCCGCGCCAGCGCCGGATGCTGCCGCTCCAGCGCGCGGTACATCTCCCACGCCACACGCCTATAGCTGAAGTGTCCCGCCGCCCCCGACCGCAGTTCGCTGATGTACTGCGCTTCGGCAAAGTCCATCTTGAAGAGGCAGCGAATGCGGGTGGCCAGCGGCAGCAGGTAAAGCGCAGACTGCGCAGCCTCGGGCGCCGTTCCCGCCGCAATGCGCGCGCTTGCGCCGTGCGCCGCTTCCACCGCCGCCTGGTAGTCGCCCAGCGCGCCCGCCTCCGCCAGTAGATTCACCTCCGGCCCTAGGTCGCCCGCTGCCGGCGTCTCGTAGCCATGGACTGCGGTGAAACCCTGCAGAATTTGCGTCGATCGGCGATGCCGATGCATGTCGCGAAAGCCACCGATGTCCATCAGAATGTCAAACCGCAACGCCGCTCCGGCGTGGAACGCGCGCAGCGCCTCGTCGTGCCGGCCGCGATGCCGCAGGCCCAACTCGATCAGTTCCGCAACACGAGCAGCGGGAAACCCGGCTGCCAAGTCGCGAATCTGCCGGTACGGATAGTGACTCGCCGAGTAAAGGAGCGTCGCCGCCAGTTCGACTTCAAGCGTCTCCGTGCGCTCCACCAGGTCCACTACCGGCGCCTCCGCAATCGGAACTTTGGCAAAGAGTTCCGCCGCGGCCTGCGACAACTCGGCCTGCGTTTCGATGACGTACTGGTTCGGCGCGGCATACTTCACCAGCGTGGCTGCGGTGCGGACCTCGCGAGTCAGCAGGTTCGCAGCCTCGGCGGCAAGCGCAGGATCAGCGCCAAGTTTTTTGACAAAGGCCGCGCCGGCGGCAGCGTTCACATTCCATGCCGGGCCGGTAGCGGCTTCGCGTAGCTTGACGCCCAGGTCGCGCACCTCAGCCATGGGATGCGAGAGCAGCCGCGACACCTGTGTCTCCAGCGTGCGTGCGTTCACAATCTGGCCCAGTGAGGTATTGGTGGCCAGCGGCAGCAGGTAGCGGGCCACATCAAAGGCGCGCGCTTTCAGCGTCCGCTCGTAGGCCTCGGGCTTCATCGCTGCGGGGCAGGCAACGCGCTTGCGCAGCGCGTCGAGGACAGACGCGGTGGTGCGCTGGTAGGTTGCAAACAGGTTCTCCACGGTTCCGGCATACAGGTGTGCCGCTGCCGCATCCGGCCCGAAATCCGGAAAATACCACCCGGATTTCAGGAAGTTCTGGTACCTTGTGGATCGCTCTTGACCGTCCCACCTCTGCTCATCCACCAGCACAATCGCCGCCAGCAGGCTCAACCGTTCCACCGCAAAGGCAATGTGCGCCAGGTCCGCAATCGACCGGTGGCCATATTGAAAATAAAAGGTATTGAGGAACTGCTCGGCGCGCTGGGCGCTGATCTCGGCCACGGACTCGCGCATCGACAACGCCGAACGCGAATATTTGGCCATTGCGTAGGCCAGTACTTCGGGGTCGGCTCCATGTACGGCAAAGACTTCGGTCTGGTTACGTGCGTTTTCCGGCTGAAAAGATTTACTGGACATTTTTGAGGGCTCGCGAACAGAATACGACATGAGAGCGCGAAAGTTTTTCTGCGGTTGACAACCGCGCTGCGCGTCGTCAGTTGTGAAACAGGAGAAGGGGCCCATGCGGGAGATCAAAGTACGGACGTCCCAGCGCCCCCGGCCTTTACCCTCAGGCCGCTGGGTCATGACCCAGCGATGGAACGATCTTCTTTTTGCCCACTGGCCCATCACTCCTTCGCAGATTGCGCCCCTGCTTCCGGAAGGCCTGGTGGTTGATACCTTCCAGGGTTCCGCATGGCTCGGCGTCGTCCCGTTCTGGATGGACCGCATCAAGCTTCGCGGCATTCCCCCTGTCCCCACCGCACGCCAGTTTCCTGAACTCAACCTTCGCACCTATGTCCGCGACCCGCGCACAGGGTCACAGGGCGTCTACTTCTTCTCCCTCGATGCGGGCAGCCTCCTGGCCGTCGCCGTCGCGCGCGGCGTCTATCACCTGCCTTACTACTGGGCCGAGATGCGCATCGAGAGGCGCTCCGAGCGCGAGTTTTCCTACTACAGTCGCAGACGATTCACCAGCCGGCCCGTCCTCTTCATCGCCCGATATCGCGGACTCGGCCCCACGCGCCGCCTCGTCGAAAGCAGCCCCGGCTCGCTGGAGCACTTCCTCACCGAGCGCTACTGCCTCTTCACCTACGACCGCGCCGGCAACCTGGTTAGGGCCAACATCCACCACGTTCCCTGGCCGCTGGAGGAAGCAGAGGCGGAGATACATCGCAACGACCTCGCAGCAGCCATCGGCATCACGCTGCCGAACATCGCTCCCGTCCTCCACTACTCCCGCCGGCTCGCTGTCTATGTCTGGCCTGCAGAGCCCGTGCGCCGGGCCGTCGCCGCGCGCCCCGTGCCCATCGCGGTCGCACCCTCCAGCTAGCCGCCGTTCCCGTTCGCCTCACACGCTACCCGAGTCCACCTATAATGAAGGGCGGAAAGGCGCGCCCTTGCGCGTAGGGACAAAATCACACATGGCGGCATTGCAGGGAAGAATTGCGCTCGTCACCGGAGCCAGTCAGGGAATCGGACGGGCTTGCGCCCTTGAACTGGCGCGCGCAGGCGCCACCGTCGCTCTGGCCGCGCGCAGCCAGGACAAGCTCACCGCCGTTGCCGCGGAAATTGCCGCAGTCGACGGCCAGGCTGAAACCTTCGCTCTCGATGTCGCCTGCGAAGAATCGCTCAAAGCCGGGGCCAAGGCTGTTCTTGAGCGCTACGGCAAGGTAGAAATCCTGGTGAACAATGCGGGCATTACCCGCGACGGCCTCATGATGGCGATGAAACGCACTGACTGGGATGACGTGCTCGGCACCAACCTGACCGGAGCCTTTCTGCTCACTCAGGCTGTGCTGCGGCCCATGCTCAAGAATCGCTGGGGCCGCATCATCAATATCAGCAGCGTCGTAGGCCGCACCGGCCAGGCCGGCCAGGTCAACTACGCTTCCTCGAAGGCCGGCTTGATTGGCCTCACCCGGTCGCTGGCCCGCGAGGTCGCCTCGCGCGGCATCACCGTCAATGCGGTCGCACCCGGCTACATCGAGACGCCCATGACCGCCGTCCTCGATGACAAGCAGCGTGAAGCCATGATGGCAGCCATTCCGCTGGGCCGCCCAGGGACCGCTGAAGAGATTGCCCAGTCCGTGGCTTTTCTTGCCTCAGACGCCGCTGCCTACATTACCGGCCACGTCCTCGATGTGAACGGCGGCATGTTCATGGGCGCATAAGGCCCTCCCCGAACCGGGGCGGCCCCTAACCGCTGGTCCGAAGGTTAAGCTTTTGACAGCGCTGCACGATAAACCAATGGGGTAGCCGGCATGAGGCCACAATCCGTACCTGTTCCCGGCGCTCTCTCCCCTACACAGCCTGAGCATGCAGATGCCCTGCGCTATGTGGCCCGCCAGCCTATCCTCAATCTCGACGGCACGGTCCACGCCTACGAGTTGCTCTTTCGCAGCGGCCCGGATTCCGTCTTTCGCGGGGACGGCGACCTCGCCACCCGCACCATGTTCGACAACACAGTCTTCTTCGGCATGGAAACCCTCACGGGCGGCCTTCCGGCATTCGTCAACTGCACCCTAGAAGCCCTGACCGGCAACCTCGTCGAAGTCCTGCCGCCCAGCCTGACGGTCCTCGAAGTTCTCGAAACCGTCGAGCCCACTCCACCCCTCATCGAGGCCTGTCGAAGACTCAAATCGCAGGGCTTTCGCCTCGCTCTCGACGACTTCATCTGGAAGCCAAGATTTCTCCCGCTCGTCGAGCTTGCCGACTATATCAAGGTGGATTTCACTCTCTCCGGCCGGGAAGAGCGCAAACACCTCCTCCGCCATATCCGTCCCCGCCCCATCGCGCTGCTGGCTGAAAAAATCGAAACTCCGGAGGAGTACGCGCAGGCCCGCGCTGAAGGCTTCACCCTCTTTCAGGGCTACTACTTCTGCCACCCAACTCTGTTGAAAAACCACAAGATTCCCGCTACGGGCCGCTCGCATCTTGATCTGCTCAAGCTTCTCCAGGATCAGCCGTTCGACCTGCTCCGCGTCAGCCAACTGGTCAAGAGCGATGCGGCGCTCACCTACCGCCTGCTGCGGCTCGTCAACTCTCCTCTCTTTGCCGTGCGCCAGGAAGTCAGCTCGATCCGCGCGGCGATTCTTGCCGTCGGCGAAGCAGCCTTCCGTCAGCTTGCCACCCTGGCCATCGCCAGTGAGTTCACCGCAGGCCAGCCCACTGAATTGATGCGAATGGCTCTTGTCCGGGCCCGCTTCTGCGAGCTCGCTGCCGACTATTGCGCGCTCGACCCCACAGAGCAATATCTCCTCGGCATGTTCAGCCTTCTCCCTGCCATGCTGCGCATCCCCATGAGCAGCATCGTCCCTTCGCTCCCCATGCGCCAGGAGATCTCCGATGCGCTGCTCGGCGCCACGAACCATGAGCGCTGCCCACTCGGCTGGATGGAGGCCTGGGAACAGGCCGACTGGGCGCGCTGCGACAGCATGGCCCTCGGCACCGGCGTCGATTCGTCATGCCTCAGCCGCTGCGCCAGGGAGGCTCTCGACTGGGCCAACTCCACGCTCTACGCCGCCGCCTGACCCAAACTCACCGCCCTACTGACGCGGCTGGCCATCTCTGGGCAACTGCGGGCCGCCATGTGGACGAGGAAACACCACCACGCGGATCGTCTTCGCCGCAAACACTCCGTGCCGCCTGGCTCCCTCCACGCGCACCAGGTCGCCCACGTGCACTGCATCTACTTTGTTCCCCGTTCCCGCCTGCTCAAGTACCGTATCCGCGCTCACCACGAGGGTCCGTGACCCCAGGTCAATCGCGCTGGCCAGCGTAATCCTGCTTCCCTGCATTGCGGTCACGCGGCCGGCCAGCCAGGTTTTGCCGTAGTTAGCCAGCAACTTCCCCGCCTCCCGCGCACATCCAGGGTCCAGCAACACAATCACCACTGCGCCCACCTGTCGTTCCGCTGCATCCCCCTCGCCGCTTGCGGCAATCACGTCCTGCCTTTGAATGCCCGCGGCCTTCCACGGCTCGAGTGTTCCCGGCAGCCGGGCCATCTCCAGTTCTGCGTTGCAGTCCACCGCGGGCCCCGCGGAGCGCGCAATCACCTGCTTCAGAAAGCGCGTGTTCGCGCTGAAGTACACAGCCGTGTGCGCGCCCTTTTCGGTCTTCACGGAAAAGTGATCCCCAGCCACCGCCGTCACGGTGCCCAGCACGCCGCGGCCTTCGTCGCCCAGCCGGTGCCAGCCGTTGGCGGCGCGGTCCTGCGCTGCGGGCGTCGCAGGCGCAGTAATCGCTGCAGTTTGAGCATGTGCCGAACAGAGGATTGTCAGCAGGGTCGCCGTCAGCAGAATACGCAGGTTCATGCGGGCTCCAGGTCAGCAGAGAAGTACTCTGGCAGTGTAGCTGCACAGGGCCCCCTGCCCCGCCTTCCGGCCTTCATCGGCGTGCCCGCCTGCCCACGCGTGCTTCCTCAGGGATTCTTCTGCACCCGTATCAGTTCCTGAAAAGCCGGCGACTC
The DNA here is from genome assembly GCA_021805025.1 of Acidobacteriota bacterium. Classification (GTDB taxonomy): domain Bacteria; phylum Acidobacteriota; class Terriglobia; order Terriglobales; family Acidobacteriaceae; genus Telmatobacter. The sequence continues at coordinate 19,905 of JAJZGF010000011.1, read as the reverse complement.
GCGCATACCCGCAAATTCGCTGTCCTCCGCCAGCTTCCGGGGGTTAGTGAATCCCTCGTTCAATGCCATACGCAGATAGTTGATGGCGCAGTCCGACATCCCCGCGCGCGCGCAACCCTTGGCCATGTAGTAGTTCATCGCGCCGCGATCCTGAAGCGAAGCGGGATCCTGCACCTTCGGCCCGGTCTGCTGGTCAAAGATCTGCGGATCAATCGCCAGCGCCTCTTTGTACACCGCCCAGCCCTTCTTGTACTTGTGCTCGGCCAGCAGCGCGGTGCCCAGGTTCTTCCGGATGATTGCCGATCCGGGATCGCTCCGCAGCGCGGCACGGTACATCCCCTCCGCATCGTGATAACGCTTCTGCGCATCGAAAATTGTGCCCAGGTTGTTCAGCACATTGGCGTTTCTGCGGTCCAGCTTCAGCGACTTGCGATAGCAGGCAGCCGCATCCTCCGGGTCCAGCAGCAACTGGTACGCAATCCCCATCTTGTTCCAGACTCCAGCCGAGTCCAGTGGAGCCTTCTTGTAGGCCTCAATCGCAGCCTGGTAGCGCTTGTGCCCCATCAGCGCATCCCCAAGCTGCTCCGGCGTGGGCTGTACCTGCGACATCGCCAACGGCTCTGCTTGGGCGTTTTTGGCCGCCGATTCGTAGGGTACCTGTGGGATCGGGTTCTGGCTGAGCGTCTGAACCTCCGCCTGGACCGAAATCGAGACTGCGGCAATCGCCGCACAAGCTGCGACAAGCGGCAGGCGGCGGAACCCTTCAAGCTTGTTCATAATTCCCTCCTCATGAAGGAATGAGGGCGACAAGCCGGTCAACATCGTCCGTTGAGCATTAGACCACCGCTTTGGGATAATGCTCAAGCTCGTTCAAGGATTTTTTTACCGCCGGAGCAGCACCTTTTGTAAGCCCTCGGGCTGCGCCGATGCATCAGATAGACTGCAAACGGCATACCCAGCCATCCACGCCAGGACACACTTCCATGAGCGCCGTCACGCCCACGCCCCTTCAACTCCCGCTCGCCGCCCGCTTCGCCCACGCGCGACAGCAGACGCTGGCCTTGTGCAAGCCGCTCACTCCAGAAGACATGATGGTGCAGTCCTGTCCTGAGGCCTCACCCGCCAAATGGCACCTTGCCCACACCGCGTGGTTTTTCGAGTCCTTCGTCCTGCGCCCGTTCCTGCCCGGCTATCCCCTCTTCCACCCCGATTTTCCCTGGCTCTTCAACAGCTACTACCGCAGCTTCGACGCCTTCCCGCACAAGCGCCTCCGCGCCTCTTTCTCCCGGCCCGGTCTCGATGAAGTCCTTCGCTACCGTGCTCATGTGGACGAAGCGATGGAGCATCTGCTGCACAGTAACCCCGCACCCGAGGCCCTCGCAAGCATCGAGCTCGGCGTAAACCACGAGGAGCAGCATCAGGAATTGCTCCTCACCGACATTCTCAACGCTTTCTTCGCCAATCCTCTCCGCCCCGCCTACCTGTCCGCTGCAAACGGCGCCGCGCCCGGCTCCGAACCCGCGCCGCTGCGTTTCATCCCGTATCCCGGCGGCCTGCATGAGATCGGCCCCACCGGCCCAGGCTTCTGTTTTGATAATGAGTTGCCTCGCCACAAGGTCTGGCTTGAGCCCTACGCGCTCGCCTCGCGCCTCGTCACCAACGGCGAATTCGCCCAGTTCATCGCCGACGGCGGCTACCAGCGCCCGGAGCTCTGGCTCTCTGCCGGCTGGGACGCCGTCGAGCAGAGCGGCTGGCGCGCACCGCTCTATTGGGCCAACGAGGATACCGGTTGGACCCTCTTCACCCTCCGAGGCGCTGTCCCGCTGAAGCTTGCCGCTGCCGCCCCCGTCAGCCATATCAGCTACTTTGAGGCAGATGCCTACACTCGCTGGGCAGGTCATCGCCTCGCCACAGAGTTCGAGTGGGAGGCTGCCGCACATGGCCAGCCAGTCACCGGCAACCTGCTCAACGACGCCTGCATGACGCCGCAGCCCGCCCGCAATCGGCCTTCTGCGCAACAGCTCTTCGGCGACTGCTGGCAATGGACGGCAAGCGCCTATCTCGCCTATCCCGGCTTCAAGCCGCTCTCCGGCTCGCTCGGCGAGTACAACGGCAAATTTATGAGCGGCCAGATGGTGTTACGCGGAGGCTCCTGCGTCACGCCCGCCGCCCACATCCGAGCCAGCTATCGCAATTTTTTTGCGCCCGAAACACGCTGGCAGTTCTCCGGCATTCGCCTGGCGCGGTAACCGCTAACCATGTCTCGGCGTCCCCCATTGCGCCTTGGAAAGCAGCCATGACCACCACAATCTTCTCCACGGCCGAAGAGCGCATCGCGGATCAAGTGGCCCGTGCGGCGCAAGAGGGGCTCTCCGCACGTCCCCGGCGTCTGCCGCCGTGGCTCTTTTATGACGAAGCCGGCTCCCGGCTCTTCGAGCAGATCACGCGGTTGCCCGAGTATTACCTTACCCGCACGGAGCGCGCGATTCTCACCGCGCACGCCGGGCAGATTGTCGCTCTCGCCGCAGCCGGCCAGCCGCTGCGCATTGCCGAGATCGGCGCGGGCTCGGCAGACAAAACCCGCCTGCTGCTGGCCGCGGCAGTCCACCTGCAAGGCGCGGTGATCTACGAGCCTGTGGATGTCTCAGCCAGTGCCCTCGCCGTCGCGCAGCAACGCATTGAGGGGGAGATGGCCGGGGTCACCGTTGCGCCTCATACCGAGGATTACACCGCGAGGCTGGAGCTGGACCCGGCCTCGCCGGGCGAGCGACGCCTGGTGCTCTACATTGGTTCCAGCATCGGCAACTTTGAGCCCGACGACGCAGCCCGTCTGCTTGCCAAAGTGCGCGGCGCACTGGCCCCCGGCGACACTCTGTTGCTCGGCATCGACATGGTCAAGGAAGCATCCGCGCTGCTCGCCGCCTATGACGACGCGGCAGGCGTCACCGCGGCCTTCAATCGCAATATTCTCGTGCGCCTCAACCGCGAACTCGGCGCAGACTTCCGACCCCAGGCCTTCGCCCACCGCGCGCTCTGGAACCAGGCCGCCTCGCGCATTGAGATGCACCTGGAAAGCCTCGACCCGCAGACCGTCCATCTGCGCGCGGTCGACCAGCGCCTTGAGTTCACCGCGGGTGAGCGAATCCACACAGAGAACAGCTACAAATACCGTCCCGGACAGGCGGAATCGCTGCTTGCGCACGCCGGCTTCTGCATGGCCGCAGCGTGGACAGACTCCGCAGCCACCTTCACCGTCCTATTGGGTCGCGCTGTCTGATCGTTACTTTGCCAGCCGCACCGTAGGCTCCACCGCAGCTTTCATTACGCCGCAGCCTGACAGAAACTGCACCATGCTTCCCGTCAGCGTCTCGTGCAACCCGGCATCCGCATCGCTCCCCGGTCTCGTGCGCCTCCCCGCCTGCGCCAGTTGCATCGCGCCGCTTCCCTGGGCGTCCATCAGCAGCGCCGCCAGCTTCCGCGCCAGCGCAAGGTCAAAGCTCTCTGCTACAAACACCAGCCTGCCGCGCGTCGTCAGAACCACCGGCCCCTCATCGGTCGAGTACACTTGCTCCGTTTCGCCCTCCGTCGCAGGCGCGGAACGCGCCGCCTCCCGGTCCACCCTCAACCCGGAGAACTGCCGCCCCAGCGCCGAGGCATACATCGCGGTAAACTGCTGCGCCGACGCCGGACTCTTCCATGCCGACAGATACAGCAGCGCAACCGACTTCGTGTGCGCCTTCTCCGCCGCGGTCGCGGCGCGCGCTTGTCCCGCCCAGTACAGGCCGCCATCCCAGGCCGACGTCAGATCACGCGAGGCCTGTTCGCCGCCGTAAATCTTCGCCAGAATGCGCAGGTCAAGCTGTCCCACCTGCCCAATGTCATAGGGCTGATACAGCGCATCCACCAGCGGATGAATGTTTGGCAGCAAAGGAATCCGCGCCAGATGTCCCTTCTCATATTCGCGGGGATTCATCACCTCCCATGTCGAGGCCGGCGGCCGGTCCAGCGCTCCGGCAAACGCCGCGGTCTGCCCCATATCCATCCACACATCCTGCTCAAAGCTCAGCCCGTCCCGATACGGAAACAGCAGGGACTCGGAAAGCAGCAGCGGCGCACGCGCCATCACCGGGGAGTCCGTTGTGCCCGTCATCTGCTGCTTGATCATCTCCACCACTTCCGGGTCCTTCAGCAGGCTATGCCCCATCGGCTTCAGGACGTTGTCCATCATCACCGCCGTAGCCTGGCCCTCCGTCACTGCCTCGCGCGCGCTGTCCAGTTCGTCCTTGGCCAGGTGCTCGGTGTCGCCCGCTGAATTCACAGACACATCCTCCGGCGTCTGCTCGCTCCATGTCTCCAGATCCACGTGCTGGTCCTGCAGAGCGTGCGTCAGCTCATGCGCCAGCACAGGCTTCTGGTCGTCGGGAGTAATCCAGTCCAGCAGATTCACCGTCTTGGTCTTTGCGTCATAGTAGGCCTCGATCTGCTCCTTCAAGAGCGCCACCAGAAACGGCCTCAGATCAAAATCCCGGTCCAGCAGCCCAAACTTCTTGAGCACAATCTCGCTGCGCTCCATTCGCTTCGCATCCTGGTCCTCGTTGAACTTCTCCTCCAGGTAGCTTTCCACCGCTGCCCGCGTCGTCAGTTGGCGCTTCACGTCGTGCCGGATCGGCAGCCCCGTCTCATCCGACGAAAACTTCAGCAACTGATCCACCAGACCGAACAGTTTTTGCGCCTGCTCCGGCGTGATTTGCGTGGCCGCTCCCGGCTCGGCCTTGCCGCCGGGCTTCGCTTGCGCGCCGGCCGCCGGTTTATTGCCCTGTCCGGCCGGCTGCTGCCCCTCGGCTTGCGTCTGGCTCCCCGGCACAGCGGGCTCCTGGGCACTCACCGCGGCGGGTACACTTAGCCCAAGCCACACAATCACACTTACATGCAACATGCGCTGCAATGTTGCCTTCCAACCGGGCATCCGTTTCATTCCTTCTCCTCGCCGCGCCGGGTTGCCGCGGGCCGGTTTCTGTGTCTGCGTCCAAGGCTATAATCAGGATGCGGCGCGGCGGGCGTCAGGAACAGCAGAACCGCCCGTTGAGCCGCGGATGTGTTGACTTATGACCGAACTGGCAGTCGCGGCAACTCTACAACCCACTCCGCTGGCGGCGCACCTTATCGCGGCCGGCAAGAATCCTCTTCTGGCAGAATATCGCGCCGTGGTCTCTCCACGGGTGTTGGACGCCCCGGAGGCGGAAACAGAGGCACTGGCGCGCAACGCCGCCGTCCATGACCTCGGCTGGCTGCGCCGTGTCGCCGTGCGCGGAGAGGATCGCTCGCGCTGGCTCAGCGGCATGGTCACCAATATGGTGCGCGACCTGGCCCCTAACGCCGGCGCGTGGAATCTCGTGCTCAACGCCCAGGGTCGCATCCAGGGCGACCTCACCGTATGGCGGGAAGGTGATTCCCTTGAACTTGTCCTCGCCGCCGATCAGTACGAGCGCCTCTTCACCCACCTCGACCGCTTCATCATCATGGACGACGTGGAGCTGGTCCCGCTCGGCCAGGAGCCGGGCGCGGAAGAGACGGTCCTCGGCCTCACCGGCCCGCGCGCCTCGCAGGTGCTGGCCCGCATGGGCCTGCCCACGCTGCCCGTGCCCATGACCGCCACTCGCGTCGAGTGGAATGGACTCGACCTTCGCATCCTGCGCAACTATGGCGTTCTCGGCGAACACTACGAGATCTGGACGCCCGTGGCCGGTCTCAACCGCCTCTGGCGCACCCTCCGCACCGTCGGTGCCGCTCCAGCGGGCTGGGCCGCGCTCGAGTCCTTCCGCATCGCCGAAGCCATACCCACCTTCGGCATTGATATCGTCGAGCGCGATCTGCCCCAGGAAACATCCCAGATGCGCGCAATCCACTTCAGCAAAGGCTGTTACCTCGGCCAGGAAATCGTTGAGCGCATCCGCTCCCGTGGCAACGTTCACCGCCACCTGCGGGCGCTCGAGATCAAGGGACCGGTGCCCGCCGCAGGCACTGAACTCACTCAGGCAGGAAAGCCCGCCGGTCACATCACCAGCGCAGCCGAACTCAAACTCCCCGGCAGCAGCCGCATCTTCGCGCTCGCCATGCTCGGCAGCGAAGCGGAAGTCAGCAACGAATCGCTTGCATACACGGCCCCGGCCGCCGCCGGAACCGCCGGCATTCTGGCCGCTCCGCCAACCCTTTGACCCGTTTATCCGAATCAGTTGAATGGAATCCACAAGATTATGAGCGACACGCCAAAGTTTGAAGTGATCGACCGCCGCAAAGCCAAAGCGGAAGACGAAATGACCCAAACCCCCGCCGCTCCCGCCGAACCTGCTGAGCCCGGCGCGGGCCCCCGTCTCGTTGTCTCGGAGAGCAAGCCCGAGACGCACGCCGCGGTTGAACCCGAGCCGCCCGAAATGCCTCCCGCGCCCACCGCGGAAGAGAGCCTCCAGCAGAAGTCGGCCTATGATGCCTCCGCGCAGCGGATTGAGGACCTCGTCCGCGCGCAGAACCCCACCATGGGCGCGTTGCCTCCGGTCGGTTTTGAAAGCCTCGTACAGCAGCTCTATCTCTCTGCCATGATCCAGATGGGCGCAGGCACGCAGGAGGGCCAGCGTCCCCGCGTCGACATCCTCGGCGCACGTCAGACCATCGACCTGATCGGCGTCCTCGCCGACAAGACCAGGGGCAACCTCACCGATGCCGAGGACGGCATGCTCCAGACCGTCCTCTTTGACGTCCGCATGGCCTTTCTCGAACTCACCAACATGATTTCGCTGCAGGGGGTACAGGCGCCGCCACCGCCCGGCAAGCGCTAACACATGCAAGGCCAGCTCACCTTTCTGGGAACCGGAACCTCGATGGGCGTGCCGACGCTCGGTTGCACCTGCGCCGTCTGCACTTCCGATGACCCCCACGACCGACGTCTCAGACCCTCCATCCTTCTCCGCTGGCAGCAGAGCGGCCGCGAGCGCGTTATCGTCATTGACACCGGTCCGGACTTCCGCGAGCAGGCGCTGCGCAACGGCCTGCAGCGGGTCGATGCCGTCCTTTACACCCATAGCCATGCCGATCACATCCTCGGCCTCGACGACCTGCGCCCGCTCAGCTTTGCCGTCGCCCGCGAAGGCGGCAGCATCCCTCTCTACGCCTCGCAGGCAACCGCGGCTGTCCTCACCCGCATTTACGACTACACGTTTTCGCCCAGCGCCACTTACCCCAACCGCGCCCGCGTCCAGATCATGCCGCTTCCCGCGGAGGTCAGCGTGCAGGGCGTCAACTTCATCCGCGTCCCCGTCAAGCACGGCGCGCTCGATATCGACGGCTTCCGCTTTGGCCGCGTCGCTTATCTCACCGACGTCAGCGAGATTCCCGAGGCGAGCTTCGCCCTTCTTGAAGGGCTCGATTGCGTCATCCTCTCCGCCCTGCGCCACAAGCCGCATCCTAGCCACGCCACAATCGAACAGGCCGTAGGCTGGGCGCGCCGCATCGGCGCCCGCCGGACCTGGTTTACTCACATCGCCCACGAGCTGCCCCACGCAGAAACCAACCGCGCGCTGCCTGAAGGCATGGCGCTGGCCTATGACGGACTCACCTTCCCCGTGACCCTGTGCCCCTGACTCTATGCGCGTGACCTTATGCCCGTGACCTTATGAATGACCCCAACGGCCACATGACCGTCTACCGCTCCCTGGCCCAGCTCCCGCCCGGCTTCGGTCCCACCGCTGCCGCCATCGGCAACTTCGACGGCATCCACTGCGGCCACCGGCAGATCCTCGCCGCCGCCATCGCCGAGGCGCAGAGCCTCCACGGCCGCAGTATCGCCATCACCTTCGATCCGCACCCGGACCAGTTCCTGCACCCCGCCGCCGCTCCACGCCTGCTCACTCCCATGCCCGAGCGCCTGCGTCTCCTCGCCGCAACCGGCATCGACGCCGTGCTGGTGCTCCCTTTCGATGCCGCACTGGCCGGCCTTCCCGCGCGGGACTTCGTGCGCCGCATCCTCATCGACGCGCTCGGAGTGCGCGGCCTGCATGAGGGCAGCAACTTCCGCTTCGGGCACCGTGCCGAGGCCGGCGTCGCCGAGTTGGCCGGCTTCGGCTTGGAGTTCGGCTTCCGGTTGCAGGTGCATCCGGCGCTCCACGTCCACGGGCTTGAGGTATCCAGCTCCGCCGTCCGCGCGCTCCTTCAAGCCGGCGATATGAAACGCGCCCGCTGGATGCTGGGCCGCCCCTTTGCCGTACGATCCACTCCCGTGCGCGACCGCGGCGTCGGCACGCGGCTGTTGGTTCCCACCGTCAACCTTGCACCTTACGAAGGTCTGCTCCCCGCCCTCGGCGTTTACGTTACGCGGCTCACCGTAGGCAACCGTCGATTTCAGGCTGTCACCAACGTTGGAAACCGTCCCACCTTCGCCGGTGCCGGCTTCAGCGTCGAGACGCACATCCTCGACTTCGAGCCGGTTGACCTGGACGCACAAACGCCGATTGAGATTGAGTTTCTTTTTCGCCTTCGCCCGGAGGTTGCCTGGCCCTCACCTGAGGCCCTCAAGGCACAGATCTTCAGGGATGTTGCACACGCGCAGCGGTACTTCCGCCTGGTTTCGCCGCGCTGACCGGGCCGGCGCGCCCGCTCGCAGCCGCGGAATCAGCCGGTCGCGTCTTATCCGCCGCAAGCCCAGGCCCGCTCCTATCCGCCGTCAAATTCTCCGCCTCATCCCCCGGAAACTGCTCATCCGGCGCGCCCGCAATCACCGCTTTCATAAACGTTATCCAGATCGGCAATGCTGCCCGGGCGCCTGTCTCCTTTTCGCCCAGTGACTGCTCGTTGTCAAAGCCCACCCACACGCCGCAGGTCACCGACGGGGAAAAGCCCAGGAACCAGGCATCCGTAAAGTCGCTCGTCGTTCCCGTCTTGCCGCCCAGCGGATGATTTAACTGCGCCACCGCTGCGCCCGTTCCATGCGCCGTCACCGCGCGAAGCAGCGTCATCATCGAGCGCGCCGTCTCCTGGCTGATGACCTCGTCAATCGCCGGCCGGTCCTGCCACAGAGTGATCCCGTCATAGTTCTCCACCTTGCGAACCAGCCGCGGCGTCACCCGGATTCCGTCGTTGGGAAACACCGAGTACGAGTCCATCTGCTCATCCAGCGTGATGCTGGCCGCGCCCAGTGCGATGGGCAGATACGGCGGAATGTCCGACGTCACGCCAAACCGATGCGCCACGTCAATCACCTTGTGAATCCCCACGCGTGCCGCCAGCTTCACCGCCGGAACATTGCGCGATTCGGCAAAGGCATTCAGCAGGGTCATCGCCCCCTTGAAGTCGTTCTCATAATTGTGCGGCGCGTAACCCGCAAAGTTCACCGGTGCATCCACAATAATGTCCGTCGGCTTGGCGCCATCTTCCATCGCCGCCGCGTATACATAAGGCTTGAAGCTCGACCCCACCTGACGCTCGGCCTGCGTCGCCCGGTTGAACTGCGAAAGCGCAAAGTCCCGTCCGCCCACCATCGCCAGTACGTCGCCGGTCGTGTTGTCCATGGCCATCAGCGCGCCCTGCGCGCCAGAGTCCTGCTCCAGTGTGGCACGGCGCGAGCTGCCTTCCATCGCATCCGACAGATGCACATAGATCACGTCGCCCGGCTTCACCAGCGCATCCCCGTAGCGCTGCCCGGTCCACGCCCAGTCCGCCGGCAGCAACACAATCTGCTCGTCCCCCACGCGCGCCACAATCTCCAGCGGTAACACCCGCGTCACCAGCGCATGAACGTAGTCACCGGGATGGCTCATCGTCGCCCAGTCGGGATGCCGGTAGTCGCCCAGCGTCGCCCCCGTGCTCAGAACGTTGTCAAGGTTGCCCTTCCAGCCATGCCGCCGCTCATAGGCTGCCAGCCCGTCCAGAACCGCGCGGTTGGCCGTCTTCTGCAGATCCAGATCGAGCGTGGTCTCCACTCGCAGCCCGGCCTCGTGAACCTCCTCGGCACCAAAACGCTTCTCCAGTTCGCGCCGCACCTCTTCCTGAAACCACGGCGCAACGGATTGATCGGGCTGCGAGAGGTGCAGCCCCAACGGGGTCTGCCGCGCCTGCTCCGCCTGCTGGTGCGTAATCACGCCGTCCGACTCCATCTCGCTCAGCACCAGGTTGCGACGCCGCAGACACTTTTCCGGATTCAGCAGCGGCGAGTAGCCCACCGGACCCTTCGGCAGCCCCGCCAGGAGTGCCGCTTCAGTCAGGTTCACATCCTTGGCATGCTTTGAAAAATAAAACTCCGCCGCGGCTTCAAATCCATACATCCCACTGCCCAGATAAATCTGGTTCCCATACAGTGTAAAAATCTGCTGCTTGGTAAACGCCCGCTCAATCTGAATCGCCAGAAACGCCTCCTGCACCTTGCGCGCCACCGTGCGCTCGTCGGAGAGAAACAGGTTCCGCGCCAGTTGCATCGTCAGCGTGGACGCGCCCTGCACATGGCTGTGGCCGCGCAGATCGTGAATCAGGGCGCCTGCGATGCGCAGCACGTTGATCCCCCAGTGCGACTCAAAATTCTTGTCCTCAATCGAGATCACTGCCTCGCGCAGAATGGGCGCAAAGTCGTCATAGTTCACCACCACGCGGCGCTCCAGCGCGAACGAGCCGATAACCCGGCCCTTGCGGTCGTAGAGATCGGTGGTGGTCGAAGGACGATAGCGTTCCAGGTCGTTGATCTGCGGCAGATTTACGGAGTAGACCAGCATCAGCCCTGAAAGAGAGCCGGTGATGATCGAGAGCAGCAGCAGCGTCGCAAACGCGACCCGCCCGGTTACCTTCCACTTGCCGCCGCGCGGAGCCTGCACCGTCTCAAGCCGGTGCGTGCGGCCCAGGCCGCGTCTCTCGTAGGGTTGATCGGGGGTGGCACCCAAGGGCTTCAGGCCTCGTGGGCACTCCGCACTCCGCCGCGGGGCCGTGCCTCACACCCTCAGGCTAGCACGGGACGCATCGCAGGATATGTGAGGAAGAAACTCCGCGAACCACACGGTGCAAGGGCTGAGTGCCCCGCCAACTCAGCTCGTTTTGCCCTTCAGCAGTTCCAGCGCCTTGTTCAGGGCTTCGTCACCCTTTTGCGGCTGCGTCGTTTCAAACGCTTCGTCATCGGACTGGCCGGCCGCCACGTTCGGCGTCACCGCTTCATCCTGAATCTTCTTCCCGTCCGGCCCTTGATACTTGGCCACGGTCAACAGCAGCGCAGCACCGTCCGGCATCTCAATCGTCTTCTGCACGCTGCCTTCGCCAAAGGTGCGCTCGCCCACCACGTCCCCGCGGTGGTCGCCCTCTATCGCATCGGCGGTTAGCTCAGCCGCGCCATAGGTGCCCCGGTTCACAAGCACCGCAACCGGTGCTCCCGTGATGAACTTCGTCGCGTCCGCCGAAAACGTCTGCGCGGGGAACTTCTGGCCGCTCAGCGTGGCCAGAGTGCCCTGCTGAATAAAGAAATTCGCCAGCCGTAGTCCGTCCGCCGCCTCGCCGCCCGTGCAGTCGCGCAGGTCCAGCAGAACCTTCTGCGACTTCGGCGCGGCCTTCAGTTGCGCCGCAATCGCATCCACTCGCGCCGCGGAAAGATCACCCGGCTTGATGTAGAGAATCGACGAGTTCTCATACTGCTGCTCGCTCATTGGCGGCTCCGCCGTCACCACGCGCGTCAGGGTCAACTTGTCCGGATCGGCCTTCCGCGGCCGCACGACAGACAGCGCCACTGCCGTCCCCGGCTTGCCCTCCAGCATAATGCGAATCACCGCCAGTGAAAGCTCGCGCGTCGATTGTTCGCCAATCGACTCAATCACATCGCCGTCCGCTATGTGCTCCTTGTCCGCAGGCGAACCCGGCTCCACGCTCACCACCGTCGCATAGCCGTAGCGCTTTGACACCGTCATCCCTACCTGCGCCACACCGGTCGTCGGCCGCTCCTTGTATATCTTGTATTCCGTCGCCGTCAGGTAGCTCGAATCCGGGTCCAGCGACTCCAGCAGCCCATGCAGAGCCCCCGTGGTGACGTTGTTGATATTAGGCTCGGTCACATAATCGCTCTGGATGCGCTTCAGCACCTCCGCGTAGACGTGCATCTGGCGATACGCGCCATCCTGCTCGCCGCCCGCGTGAACGCCGAAATAGCCAAACTGGCCGAGGGCAAATCCCAGGCCGAGCGTCGCAAACACCGCCACGGCCAGAACGAAAACAAATCGCTGGAAGAATCGAGACACACACACCACCGGAACGGCCCCAGAGGGAAATGGACCGCTCATACCCTATAGACGCAATGATAGCGCAAGGGGTGCTTTGCAGGCGCATTCCCCAGGCTTGGCCCCACCTGGGACAAGCGCGCACCTGGGAGCCTGGGGTTGCAAAAGTGATAACAAGTGTTGCTAAAGCATTTCTGAAAATGCTGTAAACCGAAGACGCGACCGTAAAGTCAACGCGACCAGCAGGGCGCGGTGACCCTGTTTGATCTCTCAAGGCCACACCATTTCCGAAAATGCCGTAAGGTTTGGCAAAAGCAGCTGGTTCGCCGTCGCCATTGGCCGAGTCGAGCGCTCCAACCCTGCACAAGCCATGCATCGTCAAACCGTGAAGAAATTCCCCGGCTCCTGCCTTTCTTTTTTACTCGTCGCGCAGGGCCGCCATGGGGTCGGTCTGTGCCGCCTGACGTGCAGGCACCCAGCTTGCCAGCAGTGCAATGCCCGTGATGATTGCCGTAATAGCTCCAAAGACCACCGGATCGTCAGGGCTCACGTTGTAGAGAAGATTTGCCACACCATGCGCCAGGCCCAATGCGAGCGCGAGGCCGGTGCATACGCCGGCTCCGGTCAGCCATGCGGCGCGACGAAGGATCATGCGTAGCACGTCTTTGCGCTGTGCGCCCATGGCCAGGCGCACGCCTATCTCGCGCGTCCGCTCACCTACCAGGTTCGCCATTACGCCGAAGATGCCCACCGCTGCCAACAGCAGCGCGACCAACGCGTCAAAACCCAGCAGTGCCGACACATAGAACATGCCGGTGAGCTCTTCGTGCGTGTATTGCGCATAAGTCTCGACCCGGTTCAAGGGCAACGCAGGGTCGAGTGCGGTAAGCGCCTCGCGGGTTGCGGACGCAATGGCCAGAGGATCACCAGGGGTAGCGATCGCATAGGTGATGCCGTCAGGCGGCAACTGCGCAACGTCCAGATAAACGGCGGCGGGGCGCTCCCGCTGCCAAAGCGAGTACCTGGTCTCCTCGACGACACCAATGATCGTCAGCCATGGAGTCTGGCTGGAGCCCGCTGTACCCATGCGGATCTGTTTGCCCAGCGCATTCTCGCCGGGGAAATAGCGCGCAGCAAATGTCCTGCTTACCACGGCCACCGGTGGCGAGCGCAGGTCGTCGCCTGTGCTGAACAGGCGTCCGGAGATGACCGGAATATGGAACGCGCCAAAATATCCAGCGCTCACCGGCAGCCGCAGCGCGGTGCGGGACTGGCCCGGGGCTAGCGGCCGATTCTCAATCTGCGCATCGTCGACCCAGCCATCGTCGCTGTGCGGTAGAGCTCCAGTCACCTCGGCATGTTCCACGCCAGGCAGAGCGCGCAGCCGGTCCAGGCTCTGCCTGTACCAGAGGGCGAGCTTTCGCGGTGTGTCGTAGCGCGCGGCAGGCAGGTGGACGTTGAAGGTGAGCACATGCATGGGGTTGTACGGGTCGGTCAGATGCAGCATTCCCACCATGCCCTTGGACATAAGGGACGCGCCAATCACCAGTGCAACCGCAAGCGCGATCTGCGAAATGGCGAGTATATTCCTGAGCATGTGGCTGCGGCTGGAGCCCACCACAGCCCGCGAGCCGGACTTGAGCTGATCCACAAGATTCACTCGCAGGGCTCCCAACGCGGGTGCAAATCCCGATACGATGCCCGCCAGAACGGCGAGCAGCAACGAAAAGGCCAGCGTGCGACCGTTCAGCGAGATATTGGACCAGCCCGGCATGTAACGTGCCACCATCTCCGGCATGGATGCTTCGTTGATGCGCATGTCGGCAACGGCAAACACAAGACCGCCCGCCCCACCTGCAAGTCCCAGCAGAATACTCTCCGTGAGTAACTGCCGCATCAGCCGTCCGCGCCCCGCCCCCAGCGCCGTGCGCATGGCAATCTCAGGCCGGCGGGCGATGCCGCGCGCAAATTGCAGATTGGCGATATTGGCGCAAACCACTAGCAGCACAAACAGCGTGGCGCCCTGCATCAGGTCAAAGTACAGCGGAGTGTATTCGCCGTTAATGTCGGCCAGCAGCGTTGCCACCCTTACTTGCCAGCCCAGATTGGTATCCGGATACGCGCGCGACAGGCGCTCGGCAATCGTATTCAGATCGGCCTGCGCCTGGCCTGGCGTCACTCCCTTGCGCAACCGGCCTAGGACAAGAAAGTCGTGCGAACTGCGGTTGGCCACTTGTGCGTCCGTCGGCGCGAAAGGCAGGTAGAGGTCGGCTCGGGATGGATATTGCATAGCCTTGGGCATCACGCCGATGATCGTGTATGCGTGCTGATCCAGCTCGATCTCGCGCCCCAAAACATGCGGATCGGCCCCAAAATGCGACTTCCAGAATGCATAGCTCAGTACGGCCACGCTGTTGCGCCCCGCCTTCGTCTCGCTTCGATCGAACACCCTGCCCATAAACGCCGTCGTTCGCAACACGCTGAAGAACGACGGGGATGCATTCTCGACCCATACCTGCGCGGCATCGCCTGAGCCGGTCAAACTCATGTGTGAGTCGCTATGCGCGGCCAGTTCTTCAAATGAGCGGCTCTGGCGCTGCCAATCTGCAAAGTTTGCCAGCGCGACCTGCCGGTCATCACCGTGATCCTTCTGCTCGTAGACCACCACCACGCGCTTGAGATCCGGGACCGCCAGCGGACGGAAAATCACCGCATCCATGATGCTGAATCCGGCTGTGTTTGCGCCAATGCCGATGGACAGGGTAAGCACAGCGGTGATCGTGAATCCCGGTGCTTTCCACAGCTTGCGGAAAGCGTAATGCAGATCCTGAAGCAAGTTCTGGAGCAAGGTATGCACTGAATCCCCCGTTTCCATCCTCATGACTTATTGAGAGCCCGTAGTGGGAGCGTGCATTCTCCCGGCCAAACTCCCGCTCACTCGGCGATTGATTGTAAATGGCTTGAGACTCCTCGATGGTTGCCGGGCACGCCCCCAGGTGTTCAAAATCGAGACCAACCGTCCGCAAACGAACGGTCGAGTCCGGCTGTAGCCAACCACGGTGCCCCTCCATCACTCCTTCGAGTCGAAGAGCTCGCGGACCACCTTTGGATCGACACCTTATCCGGGCCGCCAACCTCTCATTCGTGGACCGCCCGACCAAAAGCCAAAGAAGGCGCGCCCTTTGAAGCAGCGACCATCCGCCGCCCCCGCGCAACCCCTCGAGAAGGCTGACTTCCGGGTTCCTTCGTATGTTGCTGATCTGATTGGTGGCGGAGGGCAGGATCGAACTGCCGACCTACGGGTTATGAATCCGTCGCTCTAACCATCTGAGCTACTCCGCCAGCGGGGACGGGCCACCTGCGCGGCGCCATTTTGATGATACGGGGGACGCTAACCAAGGTCAAACCGGACCATGCACTGAAGATAGCCACGGGCACGCCTGCGGCTGCTCGCCGTAAGTCAATGTGCCGGCGGCCAGCCGCTATCCTCGCCCCCCGCCCACCATGCATCCAACCCGGCTCAGCGAATTACTTCCCGGTCGTAATCACCACCCGGAAGCGCGCCTTGCCGCTCATCATCCGCTCGTAAGCCTCCTCCGCCTTCTCCAGCGGAAACGTCTCGATCATCGGCTTCACGCCCGCGAGCGCGCTGAAGTTCAGCGTCTCCTCTGAGTCCATGCCCGTGCCCGAGGGCCATCCAGTCACCGTGCGCCGCCCCAGCAGCAGCGGGAACGGCGGCACAACGATGGGCCCATCCGGCGCCCCCACCACGATCAGCTTGCCGTTCAGCGCCAGCCCATCCACCGCCCACTCCAGGGCCTTGGCGCTGGTCAGGGTGGAAAGAATCACATCCGCGCCACCCAGCTTCTGCAGCTCCGCCGCGGGCTCCTGCGTGGTGCTGTCGATGTAGACATGCGCGCCCAGTTGCTTCGCCAGAGGGCCCTTATCCTGCCCGCGCGCAATGGCCACAGTGCGAAAGCCGCTCTTGGCCGCATACTGCACCGCCAGGTGGCCCAGTCCGCCAATCCCCAGAATGGCCACCGTGTCGCCGGGCCGCGCGCCGCTGTTGCGCAGGCTGTTGAAGGTGGTGATCCCCGCACACAGCAGCGGCGCAGCATCCGCATCCGCCAGATCGTTCGGAATCAGCGCCAGCGCATTCGCCGGGGCAATCACATAGTCCGCATAGCCGCCATCAAAGCTGATACCCGATATCGGCCCATTCTCGCAGAGCACAAAGTCTCCCCGCCGGCACGGGTTGCAGTAGTTGCAGTGGCCGCCGTGCCACCCCAGACCCACGCGCTGGCCCACTTTGAAGTGCTGCACATCCGCCGCCACCGCATCCAGAACCCCAGCCACCTCATGGCCCGGCACCCGCGGAAATTGGATCCCCGGCCACAGCCCAAGCTTGGTCAGCGAATCGCTGTGGCAAACCCCGCAAGCCTGCACGCGAATCCGCACCTGGCCCGGCCCCGGCTCGGGAAACTCTTTCTGAACCAACTCAAACGCGCCGCCCGCTGCGGCAACCTGCATGGCACGACCAAGAACCTTGGGCATAGGAACGCTGTCTCCTCATGCAGTTAGATGGAGGATGGCTCGGAAGGATACAGAAGTGCGCCAGCAATTCGTGCGAGTGCGAAACCCTAGAAATGAGGACCGAAGCAGATAATCCAGATTGGCAAAGCGGGGGAAGTTGCAACCCATCCCATTTGGGAGTACTGTTTCTAAAGACTTTAGTGGTCGTTCTACGGAGGGGCACGATGAACTCCGATAATGCAATTCTTGATCCTGATCCTGCCGCTCGCCTTCGCGCTACAAAGTCCAACCCTATTTTGAAGGCATCCGACGGACCTCCGTTTCCATGCCACGAACTTGATACTCCAGCCCCCAAGCCTTCCCATAAAAGCAGAACACATGAACGTATCCTCTTCATACGGTTGATTGCCTCTGTTTGCGCTCTGCTCCTCACGGGATGCTTCCTTCCTGCGCCTCCACTTCGCCTCCCAACTTCAATCAAAACACCTTCCGGCACAAAAGCGACCCTTGCACCAGAGGCTCCCGTACCCGGTAAAGCAACGCGCCAACAGGTAGAAGATGCCTACAATGCGTTTAAAGTTGAGTGGGGCGAGGCCGATCTTTTCTGGGGACGTTTTTACGAATCGAAGTGGTCTTCGGTGATACTTACCGGCACGGAACAGGACCGCATATGGAATACCCGTGACATACTCGCCAACTTCGACGAGAACGGTTATGTGAAGACTTTCGAAATCATTCATGAAGACACACTTGTAAAGCACCTGATCAGCCTCCAGAAGGAATCAAGACTTCCGCCATTGAATACCGGAATGCCCATTGTTCTTGACGACATCCGGTGGGCACGGCAAGACACGCCGATGCGCATGGAACTGACTGACTCCGGTGTGACACTGCGTTTCAATTCACCAGAATGGGCACATACACGCCCGAAGTGGCCTCAAACTGTGTCAATTGCTAAAGAGCGGATAATCCGTTTTGAAGCACTGGACATTGGAGATCTCTACACAACATGGAGCCGCCTGAAGTTCAAGTTTTCTGGGCAAACTGCCGTGGGAAAATCCTTTGAGTTTTTCGCTGATCCGAAGGATGTCTTGACACTTGCGCGATGGTTCGCTCAAGTCGAAAACGAGACGCATTCAACACGCAATCTGCCCCCTCAACGGTGAGAACTGTTACTACATCCATTTGCAGGCGCAGCGCAAGAAGAACGAAGAAGCGTAGATGGAATGAGGGCAATCTATCCGTATGGATCGCACCGCAGAGTTGCCAGAGTGCCGAACGCCGCGACTCGAACGATAGACGTTGCGTGAAAGGTGCTAAGCGAAAGCTCGGGCTACGAAGCATACGCCCGCATAAAGGAATTTATACTGAAATACGGCATGAGCACGTTTCTACCCGTAGACGAACAATTGGACCTGTTGCAGAAAGGCGCGGCAGAGATCATCCGCGTGGCCGACCTGCGCGAGCGCCTCGAAGAGAGCCGCAAGACCGGCCGCCCCCTGCGCATCAAAGCGGGCTTCGACCCCACCGCGCCCGACCTGCATCTTGGCCACACCGTCCTCATCCGCAAGCTGCGACACTTCCAGCAGCTCGGCCATACCGTCATCTTCCTCATCGGCGACTCAACCGCGCTCATCGGCGACCCCACCGGCCGCAACATCACCCGCAAGCCCTTGACGCGCGAGCAGATCAACCAGAACGCCGAAACCTACAAGGCGCAGATATTCAAGCTCCTGGATCCCGCGCTCACTGAGGTCCGCTATAACTCCGAGTGGCTCGACAAACTCGGCTATGCCGGACTGATCGGCCTTTCCGCCATGGTCACGCTCTCGCAGATGCTCGACCGCAAGGATTTCCGCGATCGTTTCCGCGCCGAGCAGGACATCTCCCTCCATGAGCTCCTCTATCCGCTCGCGCAGGGCTATGACTCCGTGATGCTCCACAGCGATGTCGAGCTCGGCGGCACCGACCAGAAGTTCAACCTGCTCATGGGCCGCGAACTCCAGCGCAAAGAAGGCCAGCCCGAGCAGATTGTGCTCATGATGCCCATCCTTGAAGGCCTTCACGGCGTGCAGAAGATGAGCAAGTCTTTGAATAACGCCATCGGCATCAATGAGCCGCCCGCCGAGATGTACGGCAAGCTCATGTCCATCTCTGATGAGCTCATGGGCAAGTACTGGGTCTTCCTCACCGACCTCAAGCAATCCGAGATCGACGCGCTCCATGCCGACATCGCCTCCGGTAAGCTGCATCCCATGGACGCCAAAAAGCGCCTTGCCTTCACCATCACCGCCAGCTTCCACGGCGGAGGCGCCGCGCAAACCGCCGCCGAAAACTGGGCCCGCATGTTCCAGCAAAGAGAGGTCTCAGAGAATCTCGACGAAGTCCAGGTCCCGCTGGCTGAAATCGCCGGTCCCGAGCCCCAGCAGATTCGCCTGCCTAAGCTCCTCGTGCATCTCGGCCTTGCCGCCAGCGGTGCCGAGGCTAACCGCAAGATCGCCGAAAATGCCGTCAAGCTCGACGGGGAAACCGCCTCGGGCAACGCCGTCCCCATCGGCCCGCTCCCGGCAAGGGTCGTCGTCCGCCTCGGCAAGCGCGCCAAGGTCGCTGTCATCGCCTGAGGCCTACTCCGCCTCCTCGATATCCGGCTCGGTCCAGAGCAGGATGGCTGATGGCAAGGTGCCGTAGAGGAGTGCCGTCGTCAGGAGCAGGACAAAAGGCAGTTGCATGAGATAGCCCCGCAAAGCGAGAGGCAAGCGCGGTGTGATCGGATCAGGTCCCCTGAAAGAACCGGCGATGAGCGCGCCAAATAGGAAGAACCCGAGAGCGTAGTAAGCCCTGAAGTGCGCGTGGTCGCGGCGGTGCACCTCGCGCTCGTCGCCACGTGCGCGCGGGTCACCCGCGAGCCCCGAGAAAACGATCCAGAGCGCGATGTACAGAATTCCGCAGCTTGCGGTAAGCCACGCGCCGGTGGCGTTCTTTTGGCTGAGAAAGAGCGCGCCCAAGATGAACACAGGCCAGTGCAGCGTAAACGAGCGCGACAAACCATCGGCGGCGCGCTTGCGAAGCGAAACGGATGCGAATATTTCCTACCGCGTATTCGGTGTTCATTGTGTCTCCTTTGCCGCGGGCAGGCTCACGC
>JAJZGF010000301.1 GCA_021805025.1 Acidobacteriota bacterium | reverse complement strand
TCCGGAATGCCACCGGCCCGCGCGCCCACCACAGGCACGCCCGAGGCCATCGCCTCCAGCACAACCAGCCCCAGCGTCTCCGTGCGTGAGGGCATCACGAAGACGTCACACGAGGCAAACGCCGCGGCCAGCTCGTCGCCATGCAGAAAGCCGGCAAAGTGGACCGGCAGTCCGGCGAAGAACGCGCGCAGTGCCTTCTCATGCGGTCCTCCGCCCACCAGCGCCAGCCGCGCCTCGGGCGCAGCGGCTAGCACGGTCTTCAGCCGCTCAATCTCCTTCTCGGCCGAGAGCCGCCCGGCATAGAGCAGCAGCGGGCTTTCCGGGTGGCCGTCCGTCAGCCTGGCGCGCATCGCCGCCGACCGCTTCTCGGGCGCGAACCGTTCCGTGTCCACCCCGCCCGGCCAAAGCTCTGACCGCGCAATGCCATGCTCCCTGAGCTGTTGCACCATCACGTCGGAGGGGCAGAGGTTCAGCGTGGCGCGGTTATGGCGCAGGCGCAGCAACGGCCAGATATACGGCTCCAGAAACGCCATGCGGTAGTAGTGCAGATACTTCGGCAGATCGGTGTGGTACGAGATCACGAGCGGCGTTTTGAGCGGCCCGCCATCGCCGCCGCCCGCGTAGTAGAGCCCGGCGATGCCCAGCAAAATCGGCTCGGCGACGTGAATCACGTCTGGCCGGAATGCCTGCAAGATCTGCCGCATGGAGGAGCGCGGAAGCGAGAGCCGCAGCTCAGGGTAGAAGGGAAGCGCGCGGCCTTTCACGCCCACAACCCGCGCCCCTTCATACTCCGTGATGCCGCCCTCGGGCGCGAAGATCAGCACCTCGTGGCCCATTCGCACCAGTTGGCGCGCCGTCTGGCACAGCGTCGTGACGATGCCGTCGACTTTCGGAACAAAGGTTTCCGTGAAAAAGACAATCCGCATCGCGGTGCGTTGGGCTCGATTCCAGTGGCGTGTAGCTGGTGGTTGGATGGCTGGTAACACAGGTCGCGGGTAGGCTGCCCGGCGCAGGTCCGCTAGAATCCGAGCCTATCATGCGCGCCTGCAATTCTTTGTGAACGAGCTCCCTGCCCGTTATCGATCCGCGACCAGCATCAGCAGGTCTGGCTTCACGCTGCACGGCATCCTCGGCAGCGCATTCCAGCTCGTCCCGTCGTCATAGCGCAGCGCCAGCAACTCAATCGTCTGCACTGAGGTGAACCCGGGCAACACCAGTTCGCCGACCACGCTATCCTTGCCCTCGGCTCGCATCCGCACCACCAGCGTCCGGCTCAGCGTCGCCGCATCCCCTGCAGTGGACAAGGAAGGATCGACGCGCCCTTTGGAGCCAAATCCCCTCGCAAGGACGCGCGCCTGCACAATGCGCTTTCCGTCTCCGTCCCCCAGAATCAGGTGAATCCTCTGCGAAGGCTGGTCCGGCTGCGTCTTGCTTCCATTTTTGTTGTCCCGCCGCACCACCAGCAGGCCGCGTCCTGTGCCGTGTTGCGCCTGCATCTGCACCGGGCAGATTGCCGCCTTCGGCGTGACGACAGGCTCTGGCGCGGTCGAATTCAGGCCTCCGATCGAGAAGACGCCTCCGCCCATACTCTCCATCCCCGCGACACCAGCACTTTGCTCCTGCGGGGGGTGGTAGACACTCTGGGCCGTGAGTCCCAGAGTGCCAGAAAGGAGCAGTGAGAGAAGACCAGCGCTTGCACGCTGCATGGCAATGCCTCCTTTGGCCCCGGCGGGGCCGGCAGAGCTCGCGTACAACACCAAAATACGCCTGTCCCGGACGGAGTTCAAATGGGGTAACAGGCCTGCGCCACGGCGACAGGACGATGCCGCCGTCGCGCTGCCCGGCTATGATACCGTTTGATTACGGCGGCCTCCTTTGCCATTCAGTTTTCGGGAAACGGTGGAGCCGAAGCCACATGCCTCAACAGCCGGAACTGATATCGCCTTCATTGCCCGCGAGCCCGGCTCCCCTGGTCGGGTCCGCTTCCGGTTCCGCGTCTGTTCCCGGCTCCGCGCCGGTCGCCGGCACATTGCATCCGCAGCGCATCCCGGGCTGGCTGGTGCGGGCTGAGTTGTTCCTGCGGGTAATGTTGCGCATGTACATCGGCCTTGCTGTCTGCTACGCCCCGTGGTCGAGTCTCTTCTGGGACCAGAATCCGCTCTTTTTGCAGTTCCCAACTTTGGGCATCTATGCAGCCAATGGAGCGGTTCGAGGCATCGTATCTGGATTGGGGCTTTTGAATCTTTGGATCGCGTTCCAGGATGCTGTCCGCTCCAGAGGAAGATAACGCATGAACCATTTCGAGAAGGAAGCAGCGGGCGGTTCCACCTCGCCCAATGCAGGGCAGTCTGTGTCCGATTCTGATGCAGCCGAACACGCATCCGAGGCAGCCGCCCCACCTGCGGCTGTCATCCCCGGCAACGGCGAGCCGCCGCAACTGGACCGCGCGCCGCTGGCGTATGAGAACACCAGCTTTCTAAACAGCCCCGATGGCCGGCTGATTCGCATCGTCTCCGAATTCATGGAACCGCTGGCCCGCTTCCGCCATGAGCGCATTCAGGATACGGTCGTCTTCTTCGGCTCGGCGCGCTTCCGAGGCCGGGAAGAGGCCGACCATGCGCTTGAGCTGCTGGACAATACGGGCTCTCTGCAGCCCGCGCCCAGAGAGGAGCAGCCGGCTCGCGCGCCGGAGATTGCCGCAGGCCAGGCCACGGAACTGCAGCGCAAGCGGGCGGTGGCGGCGGTTGAAATGGCTCGCTACTACGAAGATGCGCGCCGCCTTGCACACCTGCTCACCAGTTGGGCTGCCACCATTCCCTCGCAGCGGCATCGTTTTGTGGTCACGTCGGGCGGCGGGCCGGGCATTATGGAGGCAGCCAATCGCGGCGCTTACGAGGCAGGCGGCAAGACC
>JAJZGF010000108.1 GCA_021805025.1 Acidobacteriota bacterium | reverse complement strand
GTTGGCGCATTGCGTTTCGAGGTCCCCTACTCGATTAGACGCATCGCTCTTGCATTTGGAACTTGTTCAGAGGCTCCCTAAAGTCGAATTCGGCTGCGCATAGTTGACAGTGTTGGAGATATTGAAGGCCTCAGCTCGGAACTCCAGTTTCCATGCGTTTACGAGGTTGAAGGTTTTATTCAGCGACATATCCGCATGCCGAAAGTGTGGGCCATGCATTGGGTTGATCGGCTCGTTGCCAAATGTTCCCGCCGTTTGAGCGGAGAAGGGCTGCCTGAACTGCACTTGCAGAAAGCCTGCGTCTCCCCGGGCCTGATGTCGGGGATACGCAGGTCCGTCTATATAGCCTGGGGTTTGCTTGAGATGCTCGAACGTTCTGCGATCGTACTCAAGCAAGAGCTTTGCGCCGCCCTGCTTTCTTGCTCCGGCAGGGACGGAATGCGTTCAGGCGGCATAGGCGACATCTTTCTCGCCGAAGTAGTTTCCCACTCGCTCGCGTTCCTCCTGGATGCTGCGCAGGGCGCCGACGGCAGCGCGAGTCAGGGCCAGTTTGTCTCCTGCCGGAGCAGCTTTGGTGACGCGCCGCCTCAGTTCGGCGTCGAGGAGTTCGTCCGGATTCAACCCTAGCGAGCAGCTTGGAGTATAGACGGCTGCGATCTTCTCTCCGTTGTCCGCGCGTCAATCCGTGCGCACCGCCAATACGCACTCCTCCGCGGCCGCGGTGATGGTCGTCTCGCCAAGAACCATCTTCACTGCCGGCCGACCCCGCTCATTCAACGCTGCCTCGGATATCTTCCTTCCGTCGCTCGTACCCCTGCCCTCTGAGACATGCAACTCGGACATTCCTTTCGTGCCGGTTCAATTGGCTGACCTCTCCCGGCCATTAACCTGACCGTCTCCTCTTGACCGAAGCAGATTCTTTCAGGAACAGGGACTCTTATGACGTACAACATCACCAACTTTGCCGCGCCGACGTCCACCGAGGAGCGCAAGTCTGGTCAGCGCCGCTTACGCGCGTCACAAAAAGGATCCCCCGGCGCTTGCCGGGGGATCCTCAGACTGTGGTTGCGGTCTGGTACTAGAAGCTGACCGTTCCGAAGAGTTGCCAGTCTCTGGGTGCATTGGATTGGCTGCTCACCGTTCCGAAGTTGGCGTCGGAAACGTTGGTCCCGATTCCGCTCCAATCGACGGAGTTCATGACGTTGAAGGCCTCCGCGCCCAAAACTAGGTTGACCTTGCCTGCAATGACGAACTTGCGGCTAAGTCCGGCGTTGAGGTTGAAGAAGCCAGGTCCGAAGAGGTTGTAAGGCGCCGTTCTGGAGACGTCGCCTATCTGATAGTTAGTTGTGCTATCCGGCACAGTGAAGGCAGCAGGATTGATGAACTGAATCGTACCTGCATTCTGCGACGTTACGCCGTGTCCCCAGGCGCCATTGATGCGCACCTTGCCCGTAAATGACGGGTTATAGTTTGGGAAACAGGTGCCCTGCCCCGGAGCGGTACAGTTGCTCGCTGTAATCTCCAGGGGGGTACCCGAGTTGTCGTTGGCGATCCAAGACAGAGACCAGTTACCTGCCAACCACTGCACAAGCTTGTTGCCGTTGCCCAGTTTGCCCTGACCAAAGGGAAGTTGATAGGTTCCGTAGAAGTTCAGCACCTGCGGCGTGTCTGCAGCGCCAAGCGATCGATCAATCTTGTCCTGCTTCCACGCTACCCCGGTGGCGATGGCGGAAGAAGGAATGGCATAACCGCTGCGGAAGGCGCCCGCATTGTCAATCTCTTTGCTCCAGGTGTAGTTCACCGAGTAGGTGAGGCCCTTCCACATCCGCTGTGAAAGGCTGATCTGCAGAGAGTTGTAGTTGGCGTTGGAGATGTTGCCCCAGGTATCAGTAACCCCTCCGTATTGCGGGAACGGCTGCAGCATCGCCTGAATCGTTGCGTCTGCTCCACCAAAGTTGGCGTAGGGCAAACCAATCCCCGGAAGGATCGCCTGCGCGTCCTGCAGGTAAGTCCTGCCCGTAGAGGCATCGATGTTACCGGGTAGATCCCCGAGTAGCGGACCCAGAACAAGATACTTGGGATCCAGTTGGTTCGTGTAGTAACCGCGTCCATTCAGCGAATTGCTGGGGAGGAAGTGCGACTCGCTGGCAACATAGTTTACCTCTAGAGTCAGAGAATTCGTAAGAGCACGCTCTACTCCAAAGTTCCAGTTCTCTGCATACGGCGCACGTCCACCTACCGTGGGTGCCGCATAGGCTACACCCGAGGGCGTGATGGTCTGGTTTGCGGCGGTGAGGTAATTGCCCGCGTTCGTCGTTGGCCCGTGGTTCGGCGTTGAAGAATATCCGGGGAATGCCGTGCCTCCATATGGAGCCGGAAGGCTGGAGTTTAGATAGAACGCCGGAGTCTCCCCTTGCCCGCTGGATTCAAAGCTGGGAGCCGCAACAAACCCTGTCTGGCCGGTACCATTGCCTGCACCAACCGCGCCGCCAACGCCGCCGCTATGCGAATGGTTGATGGAAAAACCGCCGCGCACAACAGTTCGGGGATTGATGGAGTAGGAAAAGCCCAACCGCGGAGCGGCGTTCCCTAGGTAATAGTGAACCGGCGTCTTGCAGTTGCAGCCGTCCGGGCCAGGACCGGCAAATTGAATCGCACCCAAAGAGTCCGTCGCCGGATTGATCAGATCCGGATTCATGAACGACCACCGGTCCTCCACCTCGTGATAGGGCGAGTAGAAGTCCCAGCGAAGGCCAAGATTCAGGGTAAGGTTCTGGTTGACGCGCCAGTCATCCTCAAAGTAGGGGGAAAACGCTTTGAAGCGTGCCCCCAGCGTCGAAAACGGCTGCATGATCAGCCCTGTCCCTCCCACCGCTCCGAGCAGAAAGCTGGCGTACGCCACACCGGAGGTTCCGCTGTCGATCTGACCTTTGCTGTTGAAACCAGCGGTGGAGACACTCGACATATTCATCTGCAGCGCCTGACTGGTGGTGGAGAAGTCAGACTCATCCTGATCCAGCCACTGGAACTGGCCGCCAAAGGTGAAGTTGTGCGCGCCACGGCTCCAGTTCACGTTGTCGATCAGTGTATAGGTGTTCACATACTGGCTATATCCGTCAGGCGAGTACCATCTGCTTGGGGTATCAACGCCTCCAGAGAAATTGACGCCCGGAAATGTATCCGATGCCTGGCCTTGCGGCAGATTGCCAATGCCAAGACCTGCGTTGGCTTCATACTTTGAATTGCCGAGCGTCGGATTCTGGACTGGCCCCGAGAATCGCACGAAGCCATACTTGATCTGGTTTACCAGGTGCGAGGTGAGGGTGTAGGTATCCTGCACAATCGCGCTGTTCGTGTATTCAGGGACGACGACGCCGTTCTCATAAGGCTCTGGGAGTACCTGGGCGGCCCCTAGGTCCAGACCGATGAAGCCACGGTGTCCATCGTTGGTGATCAGGGTGATGGTGTGCTTGGGCGAAACCTTGTAATCTACGCGACCCGTTATCTCCCAATTGTTGTTGCCGTTGCTTACATTGGTCAGATAGTTGCTTACCAGGTTGCTGTTGGTCGGAGCCGGAAGGTACTGCTGCATGTTTTTTGAGATGCTCGAGATTTCCGAGGACGGGATCACGTTCGGAGTCGGCACGCCGCCTAAACTTCCATCAAATTGATAAGCGCACGGAACTCCGGCGTTTGCAGCCGTACACGTCGCGGTCGTCGTCGGATCGTAGATCGGAAATGGATCCGCCGAAAAATCACCTTGACGCATAGCCTGAGTGGGAACAGTCAGAAGTCCCGGAGGCTGCAACTGGGTAAAGCGATACTTGTCATATTCCCCAAAGTAAAAGAGCTTGTTGTGCAGTATCGGCCCCCCCAGGTTCATGGACAACTCATTCTGGTGTTCGGGCGGTTTGGGAGCGAGCTGAGTTCCGCCATTCGCCGTCGGCTGCTTCGCGCCGTGTTCAAAGAAGTACCATGAATCGAAAATGGTGTTGCGCACATAGTCCGAGACTGTGCCATGCAGTGCGTTGGTACCTGATTTGATGACGTAATTTGTTGCGCCCATGCCCTGAAATTCGACCGGAGCGTTGTTGGTCACCACCTGGAACTGATTGACTGCATCCACGGAGATGGCCAGCGAGACCGCCCGATTGTCACCCTGCATGTCGATCTGGGTGATCGGAATACCGTCGATATAGGTCTCGGCGACGCCCTGCCCTCCTTCGTTGCCTCCCATACCATTGAACTCGCCGGACCTTCCACCCCCCTGCGCGCCGGGCATCAGGTAGACGAATGCCGTCGGGTCACGCTGCGAGCCATTCATGGAGAGGGGCAACGAGGCATACTGCTCGTTATCCATCGTGTAACTCAGCGTGGCATTGGTGGTGTCCAGCGCCGGCGGAGCTGAGGAGACCGTCACGCTCTGCGTAGCCAGGCCAACCTGCAGGTGCAAGTCGACACCCACCGACACGGTCGCATTCACCGTGACGTCCTTCTGGACGTACGCGGAAAATCCCTTAGCTTTGCCTTCCACGGTGTAAATGCCGGCCGGCAATGGCCCAATGAAGTAATCACCTGCTCCAGTCGCGGAACGGGTTTGCTCCACGCCCGTAGCCTGGTTGGTTGCCGTTACGGTAGCGTTCGGAATCACAGCCCCGCTGGGATCGACCACCCGTCCCTGAATGGCCCCTTCTCCGCCGACCTGTGCCCGTAGAAGCGACGGCGCGATGACGGCAAACCATATTGCCGATAACAGCAGCGTAAGCCCTTTATGCCGCTTGTTCTTGGTGAATCTCTCTTTCATTAAGCGCCTCCTGAATTGCGAACTTTTGCTCTGGAGATACACGAGGCCTGCAGAACGTTCACTCCCAGGACGCCCGAAATCACCCTTTTGATTACGACAAAGATTCATACCTTGTCGCCATGACGATTGTCAATAGAGGTACAAGTTATATTCTGAAGTGATCGCGATCACCGGGTGCTGCGACCTCCATCACACGCTTCATGCAACCAGTCCTGCCCCAAACCATTGAAGATCAAGATACTTGGCAACGACGCCAAAGAGATTTTCACACATAAATACCAACTTGACAGTTGCGGAGGTCCCCACCCCGCCCCTTCGTGTCTGTGCCCCGGGAGGGCAGAAGAAAGGCTCGCCGCACACACCAGAGCTTGCCACAAACCAGAGATAGACAGTCAGTGGTACACTTCAATACCGAAAGTAAACCAATAGAGCATCCAGTGCGAAGCCGGACCAGCTCGGCCTTCCCTCCCACAGATGTTCTCTCCTCCAGAGGTCGTCCCCGTTCGAACTCGTATCCATCTCCAAAGAAGAGGTAGTCACCCGATGCAGGATGAATCTCGCCCATGGCTCTCGCTCGATCGCCGTACCTTCCTCAAGACCGCTTCCCTTGCAACGGCTGCAGGTGCCTGGGCAGGCAACGCTGCTGTCTTCGCACAGACGGGCTCCTCCTACCAGCACATCGCTGTTCCCAAGGATGCTCACCCCGCGGTTCATTCCGCTGCTTCCATCCTCGCCGAGGCGCTCTCCCTCAGCTCGAAGGTGATTCACACCTACCATCACGAACCACCGCGCCGCGCCTTTACAATCACGCTCGCGATACGCGAGACGCAGGGTGTCCCTGCACTTCTCTCGGGAGCCATCGAGCGTGATGGATACGCTGTGCTCGCCAGGGACGGCGGCCTTCTGGTCTGCGGAGCCCGGCCACGCTCACTCCTGTTTGCCGCTGGCGAGCCGCATCACTGGCTCGCTCACTCCTCCGGAGTTTGGGCACGCAATCCGGACTTTACGCTGCGCTGCGCCGGTTGGCATGCGAAATACAGCGCGGCCCAACTGGCGGCCATGACCGGAGCGAATCTCTTTTTTGCTCATCTGCCCGGCAGCGTCTCACTCCGCGAGGAGATGCCAGAGGTGTACGCCCGGCTCAGCGTTGAGGACAAGAGGCGCCTTGATGACGGCGTAGGACCGGCGATGCAGCAAAACGCGGCCATCGTCAAGGAGTATCACGACGCCGATCTCTCCATCTTTGCTGAGTTGCCCTACGGCAATAACTTCAGCCACTGGTCTCCCGCTCTCTATCAGGCGCTGCTGGAGGTCTATCCTACGGCTCAGGGGGTGCGTGCGCCCCACTCCTGGGAGAAGGCTGCCCTGTGCCCCTCCGATGCTGCGACATGGAAGGCCTTCGACGCCTACGTCCGGGAGTGGGCGCGCCAGTCTCAGGCCGACGGCGTTGCTGCCACATTCTGGGATCAATATGGTCTGTACTGTCAAGACCCCAGATGCAAGGCAAACGGTCTCGATCGCTTCACAAATGAGCTCTACGAGTCCATTCAGCACTACCACTCCGTCCTGAAGCCCATGGGTATGCAGCTCCATTTGCGCACCTGGTCGTCCGGCTGTCCCCACTGGTTCGGCGATCAGTACGTTCACGCACCCGGGTATGGGCAGTTCAGCGAATCCGACTATGACCTGTGGTCGCGCGTCGTCAAAGAGACTCCGGCCGACGTTCTCATCCAGACCAAGGTCTACCACTCTGACTGTGAACCCGATCCGCCCTTCAGCACCCTACTGGGCAAGTGTGGTCCTCACCCAGAGATAGTGGAGTACCAGCTCGTCGGCCAGACCGTCGGGCGCCAGTACTTCCCAGCCTCGATTGTGAATTACATGTCCTGGACCATGAAGCGGGCGCTCTCGCTCGTCGGGCACCTCGGCGGAGCGCAGATGGATGCAGGTGGAACCATGCAGACCAACTACGATGCCTACGCCGACATTCTCAACAACTGCAGCATCTACGCATGGCGGGAGCTCTCCTGGGATGTGAATACCAGCGTCGACACCATCTACGCGGAGTGGTCGCAGCAGATCTACTCTTCACAGGCTGCGCCGTATATGGCCAAGGTCATGCAACTCTCAGAGGACGCCGCCTACAAGACCTTCTCTCCGCTTGGTCTTGGCTCCTCCACCAACTCCGATTATTCCGAAACCATCCAACGCCGTGAGACGCTGCTGCGCTACACCAACCGCAACTATCTGCCGGAGTACGCACGTTACCTCGAACCGACCCAGGAGAACATCAACTTGATCGTCGCCGAAAAGCAGAAGGCTCTTCAGGGTATCGAGCAGATGACGCAGGTGCTCGCCGTCGCGGCAGCCTACCTTACCGAGTCTCAGCGTCAGGAGATCCAGACACGGCTCGACTGGTTCCGTCAGTTTGCCATCTGCAACGTCACACTGGACATGAGCCTGTGGCGATATCGTTACCTTCGCGCCCAGGCCGACATGCTCACCACCGACCCATCGCAGATCAAGCCACTCGCGGAGGCTTGGGATTCGGTCTCCCACGCCGCCCCTCTTCTGTTTCGCTTCACGCCAGCGCAGAAGTTTGCCTGCTACGATGTTCCGCTCGGAAAGCTTCGGCGGCAACCCGGACTCGGCAATCCTCTACCGCTTATGCGCGAACTCTACGCGAAGTCACTCGCTCTGATGGAACAGTCAGTTGGTCCGGGCTATCTCCCAGCTGAGTACATCCGCGCCGAGGCTCTCCGGTAACCAGGCGGGGACGTCATCCTTTCACCTCCGCTCCATCCCTGCGCAACATCCTCTCCGGCCGCCGGCACGCCGGTTGAATCGGAAAGGGCGTCTTCCCTGGGGAAGACGCCCTTTCCCGCCGAGTCTCCGTGGTGCCGCTGCACGGCCCAGGCTTCTGCTCCGCGTCCTCGAGTTCGTAGATTTTTCGTTCCTGCTCTGCCTCTCTACGAACTCGGGATCCGCGTTGGCCTCCTGCTGCAGTCCGCCGCGTTGCGCTAAAAGACGTACTTCAAGGCAAACTGCGCCTCGCGCGCCAGCGGATTGCCCTGCGGATCGTTGACTGTGCTGGTGATGGTTCCAAAGGAGGTGCTGCTCGCGTTGGGATCCGTGTAAAGGCTGGGGTCGCCGAGTTCGGTGTGGTTGAGTACGTCGTAGTACTCCGCCCGGAACTGCAGATAGCTCTTGGCGTGAATATGGAAGTCGCGCAAGACATCCGCATCCCAGTTGGTCACCCGCGGACCACGCAGAGAGCCCTTGACAACATTGCCGAAACCGGTCCCGGGCCCATCCTGTACAGGAATGGAAAAGGCTGCCGGGTTATACCAGTTGAAGCACGGCGTTCCCGCCGGGCAGTCTCCCAAGCCAGCTCCCTTCCTGTACGTCGGCAGGCTGTAGTCCTCCTGCGCGCGGTCCTGCAGCAGGCCGGTGAGCGAGTTATCCTCAAAGGCATCGATCGCCGTCAAGGCATCGCCGGATTGGGTCGAAACCAGGCCGCTGGTCGTCCAGCCGTTCACAATGCTCCGCACAATGCGGTTACCCGCATGCATCGTGGGGAACTGATATACGTAGGAGATGTTGAACATGATGGGGTGGTCAATCTGCGCATTCCCGGTATCGAGCGCCTTGATGTTTTTCACCCGTGCCGCCGCAGGAATACCTGTCGCATTGGCCGGATAAAGAGGATAGACGTAGGACTGATCCACGTTGATGTCCTCCGTGTTGGAGAACATGGCCAGGGGCATGTCATCCAGCGTATGCGACCAGGTAAAGTTGGCTACCAGCAGCAGGCCACGCGAGAGCGTTCTCTGCAAGGTCGCCTGCAGGGAGTTGTAGTGGGAAGAGCCGCTGGTGTCACCCAGTACGATGTTGGAGTAGCTGGATTGACATCCTACAGTGGTGACGCAGGGGCCAATGGTGGGAGCGCTGTTATACACCCTGCGCGAGTTATCGCCCAGCGAGGCCCCATTGTTCACCGCCGGATTCGTCTCCAGGTCGATGAGTTGATGGCGCGAGGCGCTGGCCACATAACTTAGCTGAAACATCGTGCTGGGCGTCATCTGCTGCTGCAATGTCAGATTCCAGGCATACGTTACAGGCGTCTGGAAGGTGTACGGGTTGTACTCCGTGACCGCGAATGCGTTCGGGAAGACCTGCGACTTGCCGAACGGCAAGGCATAAGGAAACGGATTGCTTACCGCTCCAGCCGTACAGCCTGTGCAGTACGGATTACTCAACGGTCCGCCCGGATTTGCGCCCGGAGTGGTGCTGTACATTCCCGGATCCGTAAGGCTCAGCGAGATGGTGTTGGGCACATCAGTTGACTGGGAGAGGTTCATCCACGCCTCCAGGCGGTCCTGGTAGAACTCGCCGAAGCCGCCGCGCACAGAGGTCTTGCCGTTGCCAAAGACGTCATAGGCAAAGCCCAGACGAGGCATGATGTGCGAGTACTTGTTGTACACCCCGTAGGTGGGATATCCCGCATCCCCAGAGAGCACCATGCCTGCCGGTAGTCCGGGCGTCCCTGCAAAGGTTGAAAGATTGTATTGCGGCGTGCCGGTGTCCGAGGCGTAGTTGGCCGGGTTGAAGTAGGTCTGCTTGTTGCGTATATCACGCCACGGTTCAAAGACCTCCCAACGCAGGCCGTAGTCCAGCGTCAGGCGTGAGGTCACCCTCCACGTATCCTGCGCAAAGAGGGACGGGAAGTTGGCACGGTCGTTGACCAGCTCATAGTTGCCCTGGTTGAAGGAGGACAGAAAGCCCATCTGGAAGTTAGCCAGGGCATCCGGGTACTGGTACGTTGTTGAGCCGATCACGTTCTTTACTGGTGCAAAGCCGAAGTTTCCGTCGCCCGCATTCACATTGGTCGCGTCGAACTTGCTCAACTCGATGTGACCGCCGAAGGCGAAGTTATGCTTCCCCTTCACCCAGGCCAGTACATCATTGAAGTTATAGTCGTTGCGCCCGAAGATGGCGGTGGCCGTGCCCGTCACACCGAAGTATCCATTTACATTCATATTCAGATACGGTCCCGCGCCGGTGTACTGGTAGACGTTCTGTACCCCGAAGTCCGTGGCATACGGGCTGCCCGCGGGGTTGCCGCGGATGGAATACTCTCTCTGGTAGTTCATCACCAGGTTGTTGACGATGGAGTTGGAGAAGACGTGCGATTCATTGATGGCCGCGTTCTGATAGCGATCGTTGGCAAACGGCAGGTACTGCAGCAGATTTGACGGATTGTAGTAGCTGGGAGCATCGAAGTAGTTGTAGTAATAGCGCACAAACAGATGATCCGTAGCCCCGAACTGGTGGTCGACACGCGCTACGAACTCGTTATAGTTCTGAATGGTGGGCAGGCTGTAGTGGACGGTACCGCCGATCTGTCCAGGCGCCTCGGTTCCGGAGAAGGTTGGGAAGTCCTTCTCGAACGCCACTGCGGCTGGGTCAAAGGCGCTGCTGGGAATCTGGTTGAATGGATAGAGCTGATTGGTGAACGGATTCCTCACCTGTTCACTGGGAACCGGGGCTCCGCCGGAACCTACGCAGACACCCTGACTATTGAAGGTGTTGCCCTTGGCGGAGTCGCACAGGTTACCGTAGTCGGCATAGTTTTGGCCGGTTGCCAGCCCCTCTTCAGCCAGGGTCGGCATGGTTGAAGAGCGGGAACTGGACGCAAAGTGATCCTGCGTGCGCTGATAGCCAAAGAAGAACTGCGTCGCCCTGCCCGTGGAAAGATGCGGGATGATGACCGGCCCGCCGACGACGCCACCGAATTGGTTGAGGTTCTGCTGAACGGCCGTGGTGGAGAAGTAGGGCCGGGCATCAAAGGCGGTGTTGCGTAGAAACTCAAAGACGTCGCCATGGAACTTCTCCGTGCCGGCCTTGGTGACGATGTTGACCACCGCGCCGGCGCTCTGTCCGAACTCCGCGTTATAGTTCGTCGTCTGGACGCTGAACTCCTGCAGCGCGTCGGGAAACGGAAATGGGTCGTTGGCGTCTGTCATCTCATCCACGTTGTTGCCGCCATCCAGCAGATAATTCTGCTGGTCCGGCAGCGTTCCGTCAGAACTGCTGACGACGGCGGCAGGAAATGTCTTGCTGTCCCCCTCGTTGATGCCAAAGCCCTCATTGGTGGCGTTCGCCACACCGGCGGTCAGCAGGATCAGTGATGCGGCATTTCTTCCGTTCAGTGGAAGATCGACGATCTGCCTCTGGCCGACCACCTGAGAGAGCGTTGCATTGGTGGTGTTCACCTGCGGAGGAGCGCCGGATACGTTGACCGTTTGCTTGGAGGAGCCAACCTGAAGCTTCATGTTGACCGTCAACGCCTGATTGGCCAGAAGCTGCAGCCCTGTCTGGTTGTAGGTTTGGAATCCAGGGGCGGTGACCGCGATGGTGTAGTCAGTTGGCGGCATGGTCGGGAAGGTAAACTCTCCCTGGGCGTTGGTCACGGCCGTTGTCTGCTGGCCGGTTTGTGTTGCGGTGGCGACCACCGTCGCATGGGTGACAACGGCTCCCAGAGGATCCGTTACGGTTCCGTTGAGCGAGCCATATGCCTGAGCGTGCGCGTACGTTGGATACATGAAGAGCACGGCCACCATCAAGGCAACGACGAGAGAGAGCTGCCGGGCTGCGCGGGATCTTCCTTGAGTTCGATAGTTCACAAGTACCTCCGAAGTTGTTGCTGCTGATCTGGTCCTGGGCGAAGTGTTCTAAAGTGTTGCGGTCAGGCATACGCCGTCGAACGTCGGCATGTGCGGCGTTGAGGGTGGGCAGGGATGCGCTGTGGGATCGACGCCTCACACGCGCGCAGAGGCCCGTCTCACTCACAAGGATGCGAGTGCTTCAAAAGGTTGCACGATCGTAGTCGACGGCCTCATTCCAAGGCAGACAGGCTGCCGTGAAGCCGCCGCGTGACGCCTGAACAGAGTGAAGAAAACTCGCTCAGGCGCGATACGGGTCTATCTGCTCCTTGCAGACGAAACAACTGCGGGCCTGAGAACGGAATCGAACGCTCTGGCAGTCCGGGATAAGCATTGTTCTATTGGTAGGCGCTACGTTCGTCTTACCGTAATCGACGACGGTTCAAGGCGGTCCCAGCCAACGAGGGGTGGTTATCCTGCATCTCGAAGGCTACTGCGAGCCATAAGCTTCCGGAGCAAACATTCAGGTTTGAAATATGTTTGTCCGCAGCCATATCTCTCAGCGAGCTAACTCTAAGACCTCGCGAAAATGCATGTCAATATGATTCCCCCCTGCAGCATATTTATGCCCAGCAGCAGGAACCGTGGACATTGCATAAACAACACGGCCCACGGACCGCAGACCATGCTTCTGTTCAACGCGCAAATGCTTCTGTAAATAGCCGTTAGAGTGTTGCAGAAATGTCGTCAACGCTTCGCAACAGCCATTCCGCATCGCGTATGGCTCCTGGCTTCAGAGGCTGCTTCCATCAGGAGCCTTCACGCAACAAAAACGTCATGCGGCGGCAGGTACGGTTCAAGATACGGCACGCATCAGGCAGCACCTTCAGCGGCGTCGAACGCGTGCAGGGCCCTGCTCCTCTTGGCGAGTCTCTTCAGGACGGATGGGAGCATCCCGGCTTCCCAGGCAGACGTTCTGGCCGCACGCACTGCGTGCAGGATAAGCGTGCATCCGCTGCAGAAGCGCTGATCAGGACAATGAGTCGCATATTCTGCTCTCTTGCAGCGAATGCGCCTTGCTGGGCCCTGCTGAGGCCCGGCAACATCTTCATGTTCCGTCAAAATCGAACCGCGCACTCTCGCTTCCAGAGGCTTGCCTTGGCCGTGCCTGCCTTTGCAAAAGAGGAGATCTCGCAGCGGGCGGCGAGAAGAGGCGCCGGTGTTGCCGTCGCATGTCTTCGGCGCAGCCTTGCTCTGGCGCGAAGTCGCCTTGCTCCGGCGCGAAGTCGCCTTGCTCCGGCGCGCAGTCGCTACGGTCTCGCACGGAGTCGCTACGCTCCGGAATCGAC
>JAJZGF010000300.1 GCA_021805025.1 Acidobacteriota bacterium | reverse complement strand
GCCGTTTTTGCTGGGCGGCGGCGGCCTGCTGCTGAACGTGCCCGCATCGAGCGGCGGCTCCACCAGCACCAGCACGCAGGGCGTCTTCGTCTACGGCGGCGGGCTGGACTGGGGCCTTCTGCCGCATCTCGGCCTGCGGGTGCAGTACCGCGGCAATCTCTACAAAGCGCCCGACCTGACGAAGCTCTATACGTCGACAAACCGGTTCACCCAGACCGCGGAGCCGATGATCGGGGCGTACTTCCGATTCTGAGCGCGTGGTCGTGATACGTAGTCGTGGTTCGTTGCCCGGTCAGCCCCCGCTCGTCACATCCCGCTGTGCCGGCGGTCACAGGGGCAAGCCTCTTCTGTGCGCCAAAGTTGCATCCTACTTCGACAGCGTGTAGATGGGGAGTCGCGCCATCTCCGTGCTGCGCGCAGAGCCCTCCTGCGAGGTGAAGGAACATGCACCTGAGCAAGATGCACCGTGTCTGGATGCTGTCCTTTTTCCTGGTGTCGATCGCGGCCACAGCCCCGGCCCAGACCGACGTTGCCCTGAGCCTCTACGGAGCTTTCACCGGCTCGACGAGTGGCAACGGCGTCACCCAAAGCCCTGCGAACCAGGCTGGAGGCATGGTCGAGCTGCGCCACATCTCCAATCCGCTCGTCGGTTATGAGGCAACGTACTCCTACAACCGCGCCAACCAGACCTACTTTGCAGTCTGTCCGGGTGTTCCTCCCGGATCGCCCTTCACCTGCAATGTGGCTGTGATGCAGGCAGTCCCTGCCAACGCCCATGAGATCACTGGCGACTGGGTCGTCTCGCTCGGCGTTTCTAATCTGAGGCCCTTTGCCCTTGCAGGTGTGGGGATGCTGATGAACGTACCCTCAGGCAGTCAGATCGGCACAAGCAGCTCGACGCGGGCTGTTTTCGTCTACGGCGCGGGACTGGATTGGGGCCTGCTGCCGCACCTTGGCCTGCGTCTGCAGTACCGCGGCAACCTCTACAAAGCCCCAGACCTGATCAACTCATTTCAGTCCACCAACAACTTTCTCCACACTGCCGAGCCGATGATCGGCGCGTACTTCCGCTTCTGACGGGGCGGCGCGTTGAATCGTCGCTCACACTCCGTCGGCCAGTGGTCACGAGTGCAACGCTTCTGACGGTCGCTTTAGCTTCAAGTGTGAGGAAATCCGAATGTGCATCCGCAATTTGCATCGCGTCTTTGCTTCGGCACTCTTCTTTGCAGCCATCGCCGCTACAGCTCCTGCGCAGACTGACGTTGCCCTGAGCTTTTTCGGCGCTTTCAGCAATACGGCGACAAGCAGCTTCATTTTGCGCCAGACCCCCTCAAGCCAGGCGGGTGGAATGATCGAACTGCGCCATCTTGTGAATCCGCTCATCGGCTTTGAGGCAACGTACTCGTTCAACCGTGCGAATCAAAATTATCTGTTCAACCCGCCCTACGACCTCTGTCCAAATCCCGCCTGCCAGTTCTCCAATACAGTCTCAGCAAATGCGCACGAGATCACTGCGGACTGGATGCCATCGATGAAGTTCGGCAGCCTGCGCCCGTTTGCCGTGCTTGGCGTGGGCCTGCTGGTCACGGTGCCCACGGGAAGCCAGACGCTTGCCCAGTACTCCCCCGCTCCACTTACCTCAACGAATGCAGTTTACGTCTACGGTGCAGGTGCGGACTGGGATCTTGCGCCCCATCTCGGGCTGCGTGTGCAGTATCGGGGCAATCTCTACAAGGCCCCTGATGTGAGCAGCACCTTTATGATGAGTGGACCAGACGCCTTTCTCCATACCGCTGAGCCGATGATTGGCGCGTACTTCCGCTTCTGAGCCGCGCGTCTTCACGTGACCCTCGTGCGCCGCGCGCCTCGCATCCCGCGCACAATCCGTTGGATGGATGCGCCCCGGTCCGTTATCATGGATCATGCGTCTTTTCGCGGCCGGAGCTTTGTGTCTCCTGGCCCTTCCCCTCGCTTCAACCCCCGCCGCGCGCGCTGATTCGGCTGACTCCGTGCCGGCCACGACCCCGACAGTTGCGCAGATTGTGGCGCAGATGCAGAGTCATACGCTGACGCGCAACGAGGATCTGAAGCGCTACGAATCACTGCGTCACTATGCGGTGCACTACCGCGGATTCCCAGCCAGCGTGGACGCCAAAATGGATGTCGAAGTGGATTACGACGCCGCCTCGGGCAAGAGCTTCCACATTGTTTCGCAGAGCGGCTCGCGGTTTCTCTGCGACAAGGTGCTGAAGCGCGCTGTGGACAGCGAGAACGAAGCGCAGAAAGACCAGAGCGCGACCGAGCTGACGCCGGCAAACTACCGCTTCGCGCTGGAGGGCCGCGACACCGTGGACGGCCGCCCTGCGTACATCCTGAATGTGCAGCCCATCACGCCCAGCAAGTTTCTCTACAAGGGCAAAGTGTGGGTGGATGCGCGCGACTTTGCGGTCGTGAAGATCGAAGCCACACCGGCAAAGAATCCCTCGTTCTGGATCTCGCAGACTCTGATCCACTTCACCACGGCGCGGATGGGCGGCTTCTGGCTTCCGGAGCAGAACCGCAGTGAGACGCATGTCCGCATCGGCGGGACGGCGGTGCTCACCATCGACTACGGCGAGTACAAGGAACTGACGCCGCAGATCGCCAGCCGCTAAAGCCGCCCGGTAGCGTGAACCGGCACTAAGGCAGCAGCTTCCGAATCGCAAACAGCGTGGCACGGCCCATCGCCTGCTTCGTCCGCGCCTTCACGCCGCTCGGCTGGGGCGCAAGGCTCGGGCCGACATATTGAGTTGTAATCGCCGTCTGATAGTGCGCGAGCAGTTGCTCCGTCGCCGCCCGCCAGCTATGCTGCGCCGCGCGCGCCATCGCCGCCTGGCCCATGGCCACGCGCTTGCCTGCATCGCCCAGCAGCAGCGTTACCTGCTCCGCAG
>JAJZGF010000299.1 GCA_021805025.1 Acidobacteriota bacterium | reverse complement strand
CCGTTCTTCCCCGAGTTGATCCAGGAGTTTGAACACGCCGCTGTCGCGCATGGCTATGAAATTCTGCTCGGCTCGACCAACTATGAGCCCAAAACGATGGAACTCTGTTCGCGACGCATGATCGAGCGAATGGTGGACGGCGTCGCTATCATGACCTTCGGCATCGAGGACTTTCTGCTCGATCGATTTACAGCGGATAATATTCCATTCGTCTTCATCGATCCTGCGCCTTCACGGCCTCTCAACAGCGTTCTCGCTGTAGATTATCGCGCGGGCATCTATGAAGGCGTACAGCATCTTGCTGTCCTTGGGCATCGCGATATCGGCTTCATCAGTGGTCCATTGAACCGCAGGTCTGCTCAAAGTCGCAAAGCTGCATTTCTAAGTTGTCTTGAATCCACCGGCATCAAGGCCAACCATGACTGGCTTATCGAAGGCACGCACACCCTGGATGGCGGACGCGACGCCATGCGGCACATTCTCGCTTTACCAAACTGGCCAACAGCCATCATGTGCTCCAATGACATGACAGCCATTGGCGTGCAGCATGCGCTCTTCGAGGCGAATCTTAAGGTGCCGAGCGATTTCTCGCTCATCGGCTTCGACGATATTCATCTCGCTGAATACACCATCCCGCCCTTGACGACCATACGGATGTCCTGCAAGGACCTCGCAAACAAGGCCATCGAGAATCTCTTATCGCGATTGAACCCGCCCGAAGGCCAAGGCGAGGACGCAACCACCATCACCACCCGTCTAATCGCTCGGCAGACAACTGGGTTCCCGCGAAATACTCTTCAGGACCTGAAGCAGACACCAGCCCGCAAGCCCCAATCGCGATAGGCAACCATCGACTTCCCCTGCAATTTCAGAGAGCGGCCTATCCTCTGCCTGAATATGCCTCAGGAACCGGTGCCGTTCGTGCCCGCGCAACGCTTCGGTAGGTGGCTGTATATCCGAGGCTGCGAGCGAACGCGAGAATCTTGTCGAACTGCAAATTAATCGTGGCTCCCGCCTTCTGCGTGACCTCATCTTCGATAGGTAGATCGAAATCATCGGCTCCATACAACAGGCCTTCTAGAGCGCGCTCATTCTGCGTTAAAACGGAGGTGCGAATACGTGGCACATTGTCCAGATAGATCCGGCTCAACGCAAGGTGGCGCAGATACTCGCCAGTGCTGATCTCGATCCCGCCAAGCTGGCTGCCCAGAGGCGTAAAGTACGGCTTGAACGTCCAGCACAGAAAGCTTCCCAGTCCACCCACCTCATCCTGAAACTGGCGCGTGCGTTCCAGGTGCTCGATCCGCTCCTCGATCGTCTCGTCGAACCCTATCACCATCGTCGCGGAGGTGCTCAGTCCCGCCTCCACAATTGCCGTCTGCGCCTCAAAGTACTGTGCGACCGTGTACTTGAACTTGCTGTGACGCCGTCGAAAATCTTCCGTGAGGATCTCCGACCCTCCTCCCGTAATCCAGCGCACGCCAGCGTCCTTGAATCGCCGCGCTGTCGTTAGATAATCGAGCTTGGCATGATCGGCAAGGTACATGAACTCAGCGATCGTCAGAGCATAAAACTCCAACTGGTCACCATAGCGCGCCCGCACGGCCGAAAATAACTCGCAGTAATACTCGAGCGGCAACTGCGGATTAAACCCACCGTTAAATCCGATGAGATCACCGCCAAGTTCAATCAACTCATCGATCTTCGCAAAGACCTGCTCCTGGCTCAGCACATAACCGCCCTCGGCCCCGGGAAGAGTATAGAAGGCGCAGTAATCACATTGCGCCACGCACACATTGGTGTAGTTAATGATGCGCATCAACATGTACGTACACTCCGCAGGTTCATGGAACCGCTTGCGCACGATCTGCGCAAATTCGCGCAACTCATCATTGCTCGCGTTCTTCCATAACCACAGAGCCTCAGCGGGCGTCACACGCTCGCGCTTCTGAAGCTTCACTCGAATTTCATTGGATAACGACGCTGTAGTACTCACTCTTCCAGTCTATCTCCGGATGGCCTGGACACGCTCCATTCCGTGCCCTCGTGATCCATATTTTTCTCTTGCGGCGGACGCTCCCGACCGATGATGCGAGAGGTATTTCACTCTGCGAAGGGCCGGCACTGAACATGCAGTCGGCTACCGCTACTCTTCCATCCGAAATACCCGCCGAGATCAAAGACTGTTCAGCCAACCACTATCACCTCACTCTCCTTTGCTACGATGATTCTTTCGTTGTCCGAGGAGCGACTCCATGTCCGCGACCGCAATGCACCCCGCCGCTACCGCAATCCCCGAACTCAACCACTGGATCGCTGGCGTCCCCACGCCGGGCACCTCCAAGCGATTCTCCGACGTCTACCATCCGGCCACCGGCCAAATCCAATCACGCGTCCCTCTTGCCACCGAAGCGGAGGTAAACGGAGCCGTTGCTGCTGCGGCAGCGGCTTTTCCCGAATGGTCCTCACAGCCGCCCCTCCGACGTGCCCGTGTGCTTTTCCGCTTCCGCGAGATCTTCGAACGCCGTCTCGATGAGGTTGCCATACTGATCAATCGAGAGCATGGCAAAGTCTTCGCCGACGCCCGCGGTGAAGCCACCCGCGGCCTCGAAGTCGTCGAATTCGCCACCGGCATCCCCCACCTGCTCAAAGGCGAGTTTACCGAGCAGGTAGGCTCCGGCGTCGACAGCTTCTGCATGCGTCAGCCGCTCGGCGTCGTTGCTGGCATTACGCCCTTCAACTTCCCTGCCATGGTCCCAATGTGGATGTTCCCTATTGCCCTGGCGTGCGGGAATACGTTTGTGCTTAAGCCCTCGGAGCGCGATCCAAGTTCAGCTAACTTACTAGCCGAGATGCTCAAGGAAGCCGGACTCCCCGATGGCGTCTTCAACGTAGTGCATGGCGACAAGCAAGCTGTCGACGCAATTCTGGGCCACGCCGGCATCGCCGCAGTCAGCTTCGT
>JAJZGF010000298.1 GCA_021805025.1 Acidobacteriota bacterium | reverse complement strand
AGCTGCACATGGCAGGCGGGGCAGCCCAGCACCAGATGCAGGAGCGCATCGCCAAAGGCTTTCATTGGAGGCGTTGCTCTAAAAGTGAAAGGCTCAGGAGCAAAAATCGAGAAGTTGAATTGGTGGATCTGGTCGGGCTCGGAGTATCCCGGCTATTGATTGCATATAAGTTACTGAATATAAAAGAACAGAAAACACTCGATTTCCATGATTGACTGGTGGTGTGTACGTTTTTTGTACAATATGGATATTTACTTGACGCCACCGTATGCACCCGGTTGTGGTTTGACTAAGGTGGCGAATGGAGCGGGCTCTGTCTGGACGGCTTGTTGAGCCAGTCGATAGAATAATTTGCCTCTGGATTTGGAGGTGCGGCGGTTGAATCGGAAGGTGAACTCGTCCAGGTAGTCGTCCAGATGCTCGGGACCAACCGCGCCCTGGTGGGTACCCAGAAGCCACCGTTTGAGCAGCGAGATCACGCGATGAGCGCGTGGAAGCAAGTGCTCCTCTTCCGGCTGATGCATCTGCACTTGGCGGTCATGGAGGTAGCCATCCAGTCCCATATAGGCATGCCACCCGTCGGTTCGAACCACGCTCCCTGGCGCAATAGACTGCCGAATGAAGCCGTGCAGACTGGCTTTGGAGACGTTCGGGATGGTGTGCAGACGAATGCGGCCGATGCTGTTCCCGTCCTCCTCGGCGGCAACGATGATGCGAGTCTTCAACTCTGTTTTCCGCCCTATTGTGCCGGTTTCCTCTCCTCCCCAGTAAGCTTCGTCGACCTCGACGACGCCAGCCAACTGGTCGCGGCCAGGGCGAACCATAGCGCGACGCAATTTATGCAGCATGGCCCAGGCGGTCTTGTAGCTGGCCAGACCGAGCACTCGCTGCAGGCCGAGCGCGCTGATGCCGTTTTTCTGGCTGGTGATCTGCCACATGGCACGGAGCCGGATGGTCAGCGGGGACGTGACTGTCCTGGAAGACGGTTCCAGCGGTCACCGAGGTCTCATACCGGCAATGGCCGCACAGCCAGCGCGCCCGCCGGATCGACCAGGCGTCCATCCCGGCACATCGCGGACATACCCAGCCGGCGGGCCAACGGAGAGCCGCAAGGTACTCAATGCAGGCTTCTTCACTGCTGAAGCGCCGCTCCAGTTCGAGTAAAGTCTGCGGATAATCGTTGGAGTTGGAAAAATGCGGGTTGGATGACAAGCACAGGGCAATCGCATGAAGGTCACCCGAGTCCGAGCAGTTGTGCGCGGTAGGTGTCGGAGGTAGCGGCGATGAGTCGTCTGGCTTTCACGCCGCCTTTTCGTTTGACGGGATCGAGCCGGATGACCTCCATGACATCGCAATTCCTGTTCTCATCCCCCACGACAAGGCGGACTTCAACAATAACGGGCCCTTCTCCACGGACTATATCGGCCACAGTTGGAGCTATCCCGACGCCTCGTACGCGGAAAAGAAGGCTATCTGGGAAGACCACCTTGAATACGTTCAGAGCTTTTTCTATTTTCTTTCGCACGACCCGGGCGTGCCTCCAGGCCTGCGGCAGGAAGTCAACGAGTGAGGACTGCCTAAAGATGAGTTTGCGGACTCAGGTCACTGGCCGAATCAGCTTTATGTCCGGGAAAGCCGGCGCATGGTGGGGTTCTATGTGATGAGGCAATCGGATCTGCAAGCAGATCGCGCCAAGCCGGACTTGATCGGAATGGGCTCCTACAACAGCGACTCGCACAACATGCAGCGTGTCGCGCTTCCCGACGGCTCTGCGAGGAACGAGGGCGATCTACAGGTGCCTGTGCAACCCTATGAAATACCGTATCGCATTCTGACCCCACAGAAGTCCCAGGTGCAGAACCTGCTCGTTACGGTCTGCGTATCCGCAACGCATGTGGCCTACTCCTCGCTTCGCATGGCGCCGCAGTACATGATCATGGGTCAGGCCGCCGGTGTTGCCGCAAGCCTGTCGATCCGCAATCAAGTCGCGGTGCAGGATATTTCGATCAAAGCGCTGCAGACCGAGTTGCGCGCTCAAGAGGCGGTGCTCTCCCCGCAGGACATGGCGGGCCAATAAGGAGCATCCAGCGAAACTTCCCATGCCTGAAGCCTTGCGGGCTGAAGGCCGCAAGGCTTCAGCCAATTGCGGCGGGACTGAAGCGCCGGCCCTTCAAAAGCCGCTTGCTCAGTATCCCCTGGTGACTGGCGTGAGCACGCCGCCTTGTTTCAAGTGGTAGAAGCGGTCGCCAGCGATATTTTCAAAGACCTGGCGCCTGCCGTTGGGCCACTGGATTTCAACTTTATCGATTCGGACAGCGTGTCCAAGCCCGAAGTGCAGGCGCAGATCGCTCTGTGACAGATAACTGCCTCCGCTTCGCACCTCATCCATCTGCCGCAGCTTTCCCGTTGTCACCCAAACGCGGGCGTTCAACCCCAGCCTGTTGCTTGGGCTGCCTTCCAGCTCGAAGCTGGCCCAGTGGTTCGCAGGATCGCTCCTGGCCTCAAGAATCATCGGGCCGCCAGTCAGGTTCTCCACGACAATATCGAGACTGCCTCGGTTGAAGAGATCGCCTACTGCGAGTCCTCGGCTGACCTGAGGCACGCGCACGGCGGCTCCAGCCTCCGCGCTTGCGTCCTGGAACGTTCCATCGTGCCGATTGAGGAAGACGAGCTTCGGCTCACGGTACGAGACCGCGAGCTTGGCGCTGTCCACCTGCGGATAGACATGCCCATTCACGAGCACCAGGTCCTTCCAACCGGAGTTGTTCAGGTCAAGGAACGCGTCCCCCCACCCCACGTAGTGCGAGGTGGGTTGGGCTATGCCAGCCGCTCTAGAGACATCCGAGAAGCTCATCGCTCCGTCATTGCGATACAGAGCCGCATACTCGTCGCTGAAATGGCTCACCAGCAGGCTCATCCAGCCGGTGTTCGTGTAGTCGGCGAGGGCCAGGCCCATATTGGCCT
>JAJZGF010000107.1 GCA_021805025.1 Acidobacteriota bacterium | reverse complement strand
TCCCGATTTCTGCGTCGATCGTCGCTAGCAGACACCCGGTATGCGTCACTCCTCACTCCTTGAACTCGAATAAATTGGCTCCCGGCGCCACCGCCCTGGTAGTGTGAACAGACCCTAGTAACTGGAAAGTGCCCTCGCAGCGCGCACCCGGCCTTCGCACCGCAAAGCCCGCG
This sequence comes from Acidobacteriota bacterium, assembly GCA_021805025.1. Lineage (GTDB taxonomy): Bacteria > Acidobacteriota > Terriglobia > Terriglobales > Acidobacteriaceae > Telmatobacter. The sequence continues at coordinate 12,871 of JAJZGF010000107.1, read as the reverse complement.
CCGGCGCCGCTCTCTGACGATGCGCCCCTGTCCTTCTATACTGGTCTTTCCATGTCTTACTCCGCGGCCATCGATCAGCTCAGCGCACTCGCGCCCGAGCTCTACACCCAACCCGGCCACGCCCGTCGCAAATTCTCGCTCGACGAGATCGCCGTCCTTCTCGTCGAGCTCGGCAATCCCCACCAGAGGTTTCCCTCCGTCCTCATCGCCGGTACTAACGGCAAAGGCTCCACCGCCGCGACCCTGGCCTCGATTGCGCAGGAGTCAGGCCTCCGCACCGGCCTTTACACCTCGCCCCACCTCGAGCGCCCCAACGAGCGCATCCGCATCAACGCCGTTGAAATCTCTGACGACGACTTCGCCCGCCTCTACTTCCGCGTCCATGACACCGCGCAGCAGCTCGTCCGCGCCGGAACGCTTGCCCAGATGCCCAGCTTCTTTGAAACCCTCACCGCCATGGCCCTCCTTCACTTTGCCGAGCAGGCCATTGACGTCGCCGTTCTTGAGGTCGGCATGGGCGGCCGCCTCGACGCCACCAACATCGTCCATCCGCTCCTCTCCGTCATCACCGACATCTCCCTCGACCACACCGAGTGGCTCGGCTCCACCATCGCCGCCATCACCCGCGAAAAGGCCGGCATCCTCCGCTCCCACGGCACGCTCGTCACCCTCCCCCAGCACCCTGAGGCCAACCAGACCCTCGGCGAAATCGCCACCCAGCTCGATGTCCGCGCCGTCAACGCCGCGGCCTTCATGCCTCCCGTACCCGCCGCGGACCCCAACTCGCCCTACACCATCGAGGTTCTCGGCACTGCAATTCAGGTCCACTCGCCCCTCCACGGCGCGCATCAGCATCGCAACCTCGCCCTCGCCATCGCCGCCGCCGTCGAGCTCGCTTCCGCCCGCGCCCTGCCCATCACTCCGCTGTCCATCGAGCGCGGCATCCGCGCCACCTCCTGGCCCGGCCGGCTTGAGTCCATCCTGGCCCACGATCCCGAAACGCACGCCCCCACGCAATGGGTCCTCGACGTCGCACACAATCCCGCCGGAGCCTGGGCTCTCCGCGCCGGCCTCCGCGACGAACTCGCCGCCGCGTCCTCGCGCGTCCTCGTCTTCAGTTGCCTGCGTGACAAGCCCCTCGCCGAGATGGCGCAGATTCTCTTTCCCCTCTTTGACCGCATCGTCTTCGCGCCCATCCACAGCGCCCGCGCCACGCCCATCCCAGACCTGCTCGCCGCCGCTCAAGCCACCGGCGCCCCCGCCGTCGCCGCCGGCTCCGTCGATGAAGCCCTTCAGCTCGCCGCAGGCAAAGCGCCGTCAGCGCCCCTCATTGTCGTCTCCGGCTCCGTCTATCTCGTCGGCGAGGCCCGCAGTCTGCTCCTCGCCCACACCCCGCGCCCCACAGGCGTGCACCCATGAGCTCCGCATTCAGAACCCGCCCGCCTGAACCCCTGCCACGCCTCTACCGATGGCGCAGCAATCTCCTCCACGCTCCGCTCTTCTTCACCTTCACCGCCCTCTGCGGCACCCTCTCGCTGCTCGTCTCCGGCTTTGATCGGAAAGGCCGCCTCCAGCATCGCATCGCCCGCTTCTGGGCACGCGGCTGCCTGGCCATCTCTGCCTCGCCCCTCACCGTCCACGGCGCGGAAATCCTCCGCAGGCATCCCATCGCCGTCTACGCCGCCAACCACACGTCTTATATGGATACGCCCGTTATCTTCGCGGCCTTGCCCTTCCAGTTCCGCATCCTCGCCAAAACTGAGCTATGGACGCTCCCCTTCATCGGCTGGCATCTCAACCGCTCCGGCCAGATCGCCATCAACACGGACAATCCCCGCGCCACGCTCTCCAGCCTCGGCCGGGCTGCCAAGGCACTTCGTGACGGCATGCCGCTCTTCGTCTTTCCTGAGGGGGGTCGAACGCCGGACGGCTCGCTCCAGCCATTCCTCTCCGGAGCGGCCTATCTCGCCATCCGCGCCCAGGTGCCCCTGGTTCCCATCGCCCTCTGCGGCGTCTATGACCTATTGCCCATCCACACCAAGCACTTCTATCCCGGTCCGGTCGCCCTCATCGTCGGCGAACCCATCCCCACCACAGGCATGACCATCCGCCAGACCGACGAGCTCACCCAACGACTCCGCGCCGCTATCCAGGAGCTGCATGCCACCGACTCGGCCGCTTCCTACGCCGTCACCCGACCGTAAAACTCCGCCACCGTTCCCCGGTGCCGGCGGCAATGCGCGTGGAGGGCGAGCCCCAGACTAGTCGGCGTTATACCCACCTTCACTTCCGGCGTGGTACGGCCCGACTGCTCGTGCTTTTCCAGCAGGCCAATCTCCCCCAGTTGGTCAATGCTCTTCAGAATCGGCAAATCGCGCATCCCCGTGCCTTCCATGATCTTCCCCAGCTCACACTCCAGCGGAGCCGCGCTCGCCGCACCAGCCGCCGACGGCGATTTCTGCGCCTCCTCGCAGGCATGGGCCAGAACTCGCACATGCGATCCAAGCAGCTGCCCCAGCAGTTGAACAAACGGCAGCATCGAATTGTCGAGCCCGTCCACCGTGCAGCTCCGGGCCAGCAGCATCGCCCAGCATTGCCGCAGTCCGTCCTCCTCGGCGTTTGACCCGCTCTCCAGAATCCGCTCCACCAGACCCGTCGGCGCGCGCAGTCGCTGCGCATCCGCCTCGCCCCGCACCAGGCTCTTGGCCTGCAGCAGAATCTCCACCGCACGCTCCGCTCGAACACTGCTCAGCCGCCCGCTCATCATCTCCCGAATTGAATCCGCCGTGGGACAAATCTGGCACAGGAACCCGATCGCATCGACCGCCTTCACCAGCCCCTCCATCTCATGCACCGCGATTATCTCCAGCACGCGCTCCACCACCGTCTCCCACGCCCGCGCCTCCGCGTCTGCCGTCGACACAAACAGGAATCCCGCGCCATCCGCCACCACGCGCATCGCCTTCCCCTGCATCGTCATCCGCCGCTCCGGAAGCAGCTCCACCGCGCCTTTTCGTTGCAGCGTCAGCCAGACCACATCGCCCCGCTCCCACCGCTGACGGCTCAGTACAAACACGCCGGTCGAGCTCACATCCCGCACCGCGTCTTCCTGCACCCCCGCGCCGTCCCACCAGTAGGCCGCAAACTCCTCCGCCGGCCGTCGGTCCGCACGGTCCGATTCAGGATCAATAAACTTCGCTATCGAGCGCATCGTGAACTTCATGCCGCCTCCATCTTCTTCGGGCTGGCCCCGAGCCTGGGTTGATTGGCTTCCATTCTACCCACACCCGCACACACCGCGAACAAAACAAAGTCTAGCCAGGGCCGGATCCCCCGCCATTGAACCGGGCGCCCCATCTTTCGCTTTCGTGGATCGGTCCAAAGTTACCCCACGCTCAAGCATCCGCGGGCGACAGGAATGGGAAAGCGCAAACCCATCCCCCCAGTGATAGCATCGCCTAACATCCCATTCGAGGAGACGCCCTGGTGCGCAAAGTCCCCGCTGCTCTGCTCTTCCTCTCCGCTGCTGTTGCCTTCACCCAGTCCGCGCCCCGGCAGGCATCCCTGCCCGCGTCGCCCCCCACGCCCCAGCGCCCCGTCGTCGATACCTATTTCAACAGCCGCATCACGGACAACTACCGCTGGCTCGAAGATGGCTCCTCGCCCGAGGTCAAGCAGTGGGTCGCCGCGCAAAACGCATACTCCGCCGCCTACCTGGACAAGCTTCCCCAGCGCAACCCCATCCTCGACGAGCTCAAGCAGCGCATGCAGAAGGAGCACACCGTATACACCGCCTTCCGCGTCTCAAACGGCCGCCTCTTCGCCCTGCGCTTCGATCCCGGCAAGCCCGCCCCGCGCCTCGTCGTCTTCTCCTCGCCAGACTCCATGGCCTCCGAGCTCACCCTCCTCGACGCCGCAACCTTTCTCCCCAACACCATCTTTCAGGTGGACTGGTTCAGAGTCTCTCCCGACGGCAAACTCGCCGGCCTTGCCCTGTCCACCGGCGGCAGTGAGGACTGCTCACTCTACGTCATCGACACCGCCACCGGCCACCAGGTCGGCGACATCGTCCCCCGCGTCAGCTTCGCCACCGGCGGCGGAGACATGGCCTGGAACGCTGACTCCTCCGGCTTCTACTACACTCGCTATCCGCAAGGCAGCGAGCGTCCCGCCGCTGACATGGACTTCTTCCAGCAGGTCTACTTCCACAAGCTCGGCAACCCGCCCTCGCAGGACCTCTACATCCTCGGCAATGACTTCCCCCGCGTCGCCGAAACCACCTTCGCCCCCTCACCCGACCACACCCGCCTCATCATCTCCGTCGCCAATGGAGACGGCGGCCAGTTTGAGCATTTTCTGCTCACCCCCGACGGCAAAATCCATCCCGTCACCCAGTTCACCGACAAGATCATCTACGCGGCCTTCGGTCAGGACAACAGTCTCTGGCTCTTGAGCCGCCGCAACTCCAACCTGGGCGAAGTACTCCACATCCCCGCCAACGAAGACCGCCTCGACCGCGCTCAACGCATCGTCCCCGCCAGTGACGCCAGCATCGAAGGCACAGGCACTGACCCGGACCGCATCTTGATCACCGCGGACCGCCTCTACCTCACCGTCATCCACGGCGGCCCCGAGGAGATTCGCGCCTACACCCTCACGGGCCAGCGCCTCGCGGACGTCAAAACACCGCCCGTCGCCTCCATCGGCCCGCTCGTCCCCGATGGCGACCGCGCCTTCCTCTACGCCGCCACCACCTACACCACGCCGCAACAGTGGTATCGCACCAACGGCTCCGGCGACCCCGCCGCGCTTCCCTTCCACGAAATCAGCGACACGCCCATGGACGACATCTCCGTCGAGCGCGTCTTCGCTACCTCCAAAGACGGCGCCCGCATCCCCATGACCATCCTCCTGCGCAAGGGCACCAAGCTTGACGGCTCCAACCCCGCGCTCATCACCGGCTACGGCGGCTTCGGCATCAGCTATACGCCCTTCTTCGCGGCCCGCTGGCGCCCCTGGTTCGATCACGGCGCGATCTTCGCCATCGCCAACATCCGCGGCGGCGGAGAGTTCGGCGAAGACTGGCACCAGGCCGGCATGTTGACCCGCAAGCAGAACGACTTTGACGACTTCGCCGCCTGCGCCCAATTCCTCGTCTCGCACAACTACACGTCTTCGGCCCGCCTCGCCGCCGAGGGAGGCAGCAACGGGGGCCTCCTCATGGGCGTCATGATCACCCAGCACCCTCAGCTCTTCCGCGCCATCGTCTCCATCGTCGGCATCTATGACATGCTGCGCAACGAACTTGACCCCAACGGCTCCTTCAATGTCACCGAGTACGGCACCGTCAAAGATCCTCAGCAGTTCCACGCTCTCTTCGCCTACTCGCCCTACCAGCACGTCACGCCCGGCACCGCCTATCCCGCCGTCCTCTTCATCACGGGCGACAACGACCACCGAGTCAATCCCGCCCACTCCCGCAAAATGACCGCCGCCCTCCAGGCCGCTACCGTCAGCAAGTACCCCGTCCTGCTCCTCACCAACGCCAACGCCGGACACGGCTTAAGCACCGACGTCAGCGAAGCCCTGCTCGAACAGGCCGACACCATTGCATTCCTCTTCACCAGCCTCAACATGCCCATGCAATAAGCGCCGCCGCTCACCCTCGGCCTTGCAGGCCTGGCTGCCGGTCCGCCTCATAAGGTTTTCTCTTGCCGCTTGAGTCGCTGCGAAAATACGCGCCCCGCAATCACGACGAAGCTTTGCTCAAGAGTGACCCGCATGAACCAGGTGGTGGACTCCCGCGTATTCTTCTTGTGTATCCGCCCGGAGAAGACGATGCTGTTCGGGTAAGGACAGCGGTGTCCGGCAATCCGCGGATGCGCGCCGGGCGCAGGATGCACGATTGAAGAGATTCCCCATAGCCAGCTGAGATTTCTGCGCGCCATGCCGTTCGGTGAGACTCAGCTTGCTCAATTAAACCGGGGCACTTGTGTCCGCAGGAGGTCAAGCCGTCTTGAAACAGTTTGCGTCTTTCAAGCTGGACATGGCGAATGAATGTCTTTGGCAGGATGGCCTACAGATCGCCTTGCAGCCGAAACCTTTCGCCGTGCTGCGTTACCTGGTCGAGCATCCCGGGCGGCTGATTACCCACGACGAGTTGCTGGACGCTCTGTGGCCCAACACGTTCGTACAGCCTCAAGTCCTGCGCACCTACATGCTGGAGCTGCGCAAGATTCTGGGCGACGATGCCGGCCAACCCCGATTCATTCAGACCCTGCCCAAGCGCGGCTACTGCTTTATAGCCGCCGTGACGGAAGCGGCCGGGCCCCTGCGGACCGCAATGGGAACAGCCAGAGAGAAAGCGCATAGCGCGGGAATCTTGATCCGCGACGAAGAGCGCACGCAGCTCGAAGCTGAGATTCCGCTGGTGGCCGGCGGTCAGCGGCGCGTAGTGCTGATCTCTGGTGAGTCCGGCATGGGAAAGACCGCGCTGGTTGATGCTTTCACGCCGCAGGCAGTTTCCGCGCTGGCAGCCGCGCTGGCCCGCGGTCAGTGCGTGCCGGGCCTCGGCGGCAAAGAGCAGTTTTATCCCGTGATGGAGGCGTTGAGCCACCTCTGCGCATCGCCCGACGGCGAGGCGGCCTGCCGCGTTCTGGCCCGGATGGCGCCCGAGTGGCTGGTCACGCTCGGCCGCCATCCGGAAGCTTCGGCTGATTCCGTCACGCATCCTGCAGCACGGGAACGCGTGACGGGCAATCTGTGCGCGGCGCTCGAAGAATTGGCGGCCGAGAAGCCGCTGATCCTGCTCTTCGAAGATCTGCAATGGGCCGACCACGACACGCTCAACCTGATCTCGGCACTGGCGCGGCGGCGCGCGCCGGCAAAGCTGCTGATCCTTGTCACATACAGGCCGCTATGCGTGACGGCCGGGCATCCGCTCAAGGCGCTCAAGCAGGACCTGCTGATGCGGCGCCTCTGCGCGGAGATTGTTCTGAAGCCGCTCGCCAAATTCGCGGTCCTGCAGGTGCTCGCCAGGGAACTGGGGCAAGACGATCTGTCGTCGGAGCTGGGCACATTCGTTCACCGCCACGCAGAGGGCAATCCGCTCTTCGCCATCCTGATCCTGCGCCATTTGATCGCCCAGCGGATTTTAGTCAGGCCGGCGAACAATGCGGCGCGCTGGGAACTGGCTGCCGCCTCGGAGGCAATCGACGCGGGTGTGCCCGAAGAGCTTTCGCAGATGGTGGAGCTGGAAATTGAGCGCCTGTCTCCCGAAGAGCAGCGCATCCTGGAAGCGGGCAGCCTGATGAACTTCGCGTTTCCCGCCTGGGCCGTGGCGGCGGCACTCGATCGCGATGCGGCGGACATCGAGGAAGCCTGTGATGGACTGGCGCGCAGATCCTACCTGCTGGAGCGCGCGGGCCAGGATGAGCTGCCCGACGGAAGCCACTCGGCATTCTATGTCTTTACCCACGGACTCTATCGCGAGGTGCTCTACCAGCGTCAGACAGCGGCTCGCCGCGCTCGGTGGCACATCCGCATCGCCGGCCGGCTGGGGGAACTGTTCGCCGGGCGCGAAGCGTGCGTGGCGCGCGAGATGGCCCTGCATTATGAAGCGGCGGAAAGCTGGCTCAGCGGAGCGCAGGCGCTGCGCGCGGCTGCCCACTATGCCGCGGAGCGTGGCGCGCATGGAGAAGCAATCGAGCTGCTCGAACGCGCGCTGCGTATTTCCGATAACTTGAGCACCGCGGAGCGCGAAGGGCAGATCCGGGAGATGCGCGGCGCGCTGCAGGCCGCGAGCGATGCGATGCGGCATCGAGCCGAGATCGAATCAGAGACGCCTATAAAAGTTTAACAACTTCTAGACAAGGATTTGACGACTTTCAAATTGCAATCCGCTAGTGTGGCTTTCAGGCAGGAGGTCACACCATGAAACTCACACTTCACTCTCTCATTCTGGCGTCGGTCACGATGGCGGCAGCAGCTCTGACAGTCAACCCAGCCGCAGCGCAAACCAAGGTCAAAGTGCCTTTCAAGTTTGTGGCAGCAGGCAAGAACTGCCCTGCCGGAACCTACTCCGTGCAAGCCGGCAGCCTCGGCAACTCGATCAAGCTCTCTGGTCCCACGGGCAGCTTCACCTGGATTGTCCGCCCCGCAGATCCCCTTACCCAGGACAAGCAGGCGAGCCTGAAATTCGACCGGGTGGGGCAGACCTATCTGCTGCGATCCGTGCAACTCCACGCGCAGGTCACCAGCCGACTCGACAAGAAATACAGGCAGGCGCCCTCCGCTCCGCTTATCGCACGCAACGAGTAAATCGGCGTCGGCTTTCCCGATCCCCGCAAGCCGCATACCCCAGGTCCCAAAACTGGAACCTGGGGTATACCCATCTCAATGCACAAAGGAACGCGGCCGTAGACCAGAGCGGCCACTCACAGCGCAAGCCGTTGGGAACTCCTGAACCTCGCTCGATAAAATCGCTGTGCGCTGCCCGGATACCCGCGAGGTTGCATGGATTGCTCTCGCTGCCCTTCAGATCCGCATCGGCATCAACACATACCGCGACTTGTACTCCGCATCCGGATCCTCGGGCCGCATCTGCCCCGCGCTCTGCGAGTCCTTGAACTCCAGCCGCACCTCGCCCTCATTCCCCAGCGCCTTCAGAAAATCCAGAATGTAGGTCGAGTTGAACCCCACCATGATCGGGTCGCTCGCATACGGCGTATCGATCGTGTCCTCGCTCTCGCCGCTCTCGTTCGACTGCGAGCTGATCTTCAGCTCGTTGCCTTCCAGGCGCATTCGCACCGCACCCGACCGCTCATCGGCAAACTGCGCCACACGCTGAATCGCCGCCGCCAGCTCGCTCGAGCGCACCACCGCAAACTTCGTGTTGTCCCGCGGCATCACCGCCTCGTAGTTCGGGAACTGCCCCGAGAGCCGGCGCGTACTCAGCGTCCTGTGTCCCACACGGAAAAAAAGCATGTTCTCGTCATCGGCAAAGTCCACCTTCTCGGCATCCGTGTTCCCCAGCAGTTGCTGCAGCTCCACCAGCGCCTTGCGCGGAATCATCACCCGCTTTTCCCCGCTGATCCCCTCCAGAACTTCGCCCGGCTTCTCCACAAACGACAGCCGGTGCCCGTCGGTCGCCACCATCGCCATCGACTCCGCCTTCAGCACCAGCAGCGCACCGTTCAGCGTATAGCGCGACTCCTCATTCGAGATCGCAAACACCGTCCGCGCAATCAGCGTCTTCAGCGCCACCGCCGAAATGCTCGTCGCCGTCACAGCCGGAAAGTCCGGCACCTGCGGATAATTCGCCCGCGCCATCCCCACCATCTTCGTGTTGGAGCGGCCGCTGCGAATCTGCACCCAGTGGTTCTCCAGCAACTTGATTGAAAGCTCTCCGTCCGGCAGCAGCTTGATGTAGTCGTAAAGCTTCCGCGCGGGAATCGTGCACGAGCCCGGCTTCTTCACCTTCACCGCCGCGCTCGTCCGGATCGCCTGATCCAGATCCGTCGCTGTGATCGTCAGACGGTCGCCGTCGGCCTCCAGCAGAAAGTTCGACAGAATGGGAATCGTCGTCTTCCGCTCCACCACGCTTTGCGTCGCGGTCAGCTCCCTCACCAGCTCCTGTCGGCTTACGGTGATCTCCATCGCTGCCCCCTGTGCCGCCGGCTTCTCTGCTTCCGTTTCCACAATCGCCATTCCACTACCCTCGCTCTGCGCTCGCTGAAACTGCCTGAATCCCGGCAAGTTTCCTGTTGGCCCCACTCTAGACCACACGCGTTGCCCGTAAAAATACTCCTCCACGGGACGCAAGCGCTTTTCTCACCTCTGATTGTATTCACCTTCTTCGCCGCGCGTGCGTGGAAAACACGGTACATCTCTGGATTCCCGCACACGCTAGGGAGCCGCGCACACAAAGTTCGCCGCATCCGTCGCATCGCCCGCGCCCTTGTACCGCGCCACCGTGGGATATGCGCACAGCGGCCGCGTCAGCACTGCCGCCCGCTTCCCGTCCGCGCCCTCCGCGTACTTCGTCGCAATCACCGGCAGGTCCGGCTTGCCCTGCTCCACCCACTCCGTCAGCTCATCCATCACGCCATACTTCGCGCCCTTCGCCGTCTCCAGCCCAAGCTGCCCAAAGAAGCTCGCGCCCGGCCCGCCCGCGCAGTGCTCCATGCCGGGAATCATGTACAGCCGCGTGAAACTCGCCGTCTTCTCCGCGCCCATCTTCGCTTCCACGCTCTGGTGGTACGCCACCGTGCTTCCTGGCGGAATCGCCGGATCGTTCCACCCGTGATACAGAATCAGCTTGCCCCCATGCGCCGCAAACCGGCTCAGATCCGGGTCGGTCGAGTCCAGGTCCGCCGCCGTCTTCTCCCGCGACTCCTTCAGCGCCGCGCCCACATCCGCCGTCAGCACATTCCACTTCGGGTCGCCCGTCACCAGGTAGCGAAAATTGTTCCGCGCAAACTGCGCGCCCAGCGACGCCCCCGGATCATCGCCCACCACCCACAGCCTCCATGCCGTCTCATCGCCCATCTCCATGCCATAGAAGAACGGCTTCCCGCTGTCATCAACCGCGCCGCCATAGAGCCCCTTCACGGCCTTCACCTGCGCGGGCGTCAGGCACTCATTCGTGTCCGCGCGCTTGCATGTCAACACCACCGGATCGAAGTGGCACTGCGTCGGGTCTGCGATGACCCCATCCTTCACCCCATCCGCGGCATCGCACGCCGCCAGTGCCGCATCTTCAATCGCCTTCAGCTTCCGCGGCGGCACATACGACTGCGGATTGTTCATCAGGATCTGCATTGCAGCCACAGCAGCCGTCGTCAGCGTCGACCACGCATTCGCCGGTGCGCCCGCCAGGATGCCGTCATAGTCCTCCGGAAAACGTTGCGCCTCCATCAGCGCCTCGCGCCCCCCATCCGAGCACGAATCGAAATACGCCTTCTCTTGCGGCTTTCCGTAGTAGGCCCGCACCAGCTCGCCCGCCCGCTCCCGCGTCGCATGCACCGCACGCCAGCCAAAATCCTTCACCTTCTCCGGATGTCCATACGCCCAGCTTCCATCCGCCGACTCGGCCTCGTGCCCCGCATCCGATCCCGCCACCGCATAGCCTCGCTTCAGGTAGCCCGCCATCTGCCCGTAGTAGATCGATCCCGCAAATCCTCCATTGCCCACGCCCAGCAGCCGCCCGTTCCATCCCGACTCCGGCATCCACACCTCAAACTGGATCTCCGAGTCCGCCGAGGGACGCAGCACGCCCTCCACACGACACAGCGCCGGCAACTCCCGCAGCGTCTGTCCATCCGCCTCCACGGTTCCGCTCGTCACCGCCTCGGCCCGCGTAATCGCCGTCGCCTCCAGCTTCAGCTTCGCCAGCCCCGCGCAGTCCGCCCCGCGCGCCGCCACACCCTGCGCCATACCCACCGCCAGCACCACCAGCCCCGTCCACACTCCCCGCATTCCGCCTCCTCGAAGCGTAGTGCCGCGCCCATCCACACCGCGCAGCCTTTATACCAGACCCCTGCCGTCTACCGGTTGTCATCCCGACCGAAGTGGAGGGATCTGCGGTTGTTCTTTGCGCCCTTCTTCATCGCGCCCGGTGTCCCTTCTATGCGGTCTGCGCGGCGGACGCCATGGGTGGGAGTCGTCGCAGTCAGTTTGCCCCCGTATGGGCCTCTTTCACGTACTGGTCAAGCCATACTGGAGGATCTGGTTCATCGCGCCCATTCACCTTGACGTTAAGCTCCCTTGCCCAGCGGTACCCCCACATGGGACCAAACTTTGTAATGTAGGTCTCTGGTGTGGCATAAGCATGGTCTCGCAAAGCCTCTGTCAGTGTGACAAAGCGATAACCGCGCTGCGTAAACAGCCCGATGACGGCTTCAATCGTATCCGCATTGAGAGGGCTGTCATGCAGCAGCATGATGTGAGTCACGTCGCGCCCGAAGACCTGCCGATCTAGCTTTGTATACCAATCAATCTCTTCCGCGGTATAGGCAATGTAATCCGCGCGGACCTTTTCCGCTGTCTGCGTGTCATGCCGTGCAAGCGCGAGCGTGTAGGTGTGGTTGAACTCGTAATCTGAGTTGTCAATCGTGCACGGAGCCATCTGATACCCGTGCGCAGCGAGGAACGCGACCATCGAGTCATGCTTCTCTTGTGTTTCTCCGGTGTGGTTATAAGGAAAACGCATATAGCGTGGTGCGCGGGAGACACCTTCAAGAAGCGGTCTTATCGTGGACTCCCCGCGCAAAATCTCCTGCTCTGCGAGTTCCACAGAAATAGAATCGAAGTCAGCATGAGAGTAAAAGTGATTTCCTAAGTCGAATCCTGGTCGTATCCACTGCTTCAGAATCTTGCGGCTCGTTTGCGCCCCAAGTTGCTCTCCATGCTGCTCAACCATGAACCCAGTCGCTGGTATGTGATGACGGGAGAATGTATGAAGAATTTTCCTGTTCGTCTGCAAAGCGCTCCTTCCGTCATTTGGACCAAGCGGTCTCCACTCGCCAGGCACATAAGGAAGATCGTCGACCGTCATCGCGACAGTCTGGGATTGCAACTTCGGTAGGCTCATAAGCAGCAGCGCAAAAAATGTCAAGCCGAGTTTGGAGAGCACGGCGCGAGCGTCGCTTCGCTCCACTGTTGTGCGCAAAAGCATGACCGCAATCTTATCTCTTCAAAGACGCCTTGGGATCATGCCTGTGTCATCGGCTAACCGGAGATGAGCTGAAAGAGTCCCCCACGCGACGGTTAGGGAGGAAAAGATGCTTTTAAGAAATAAAAACCTAGTAGTACCCGTAGTTCACCGAGGAAAAGTGGAAACATCGCCCTAAACCGCTTCCCATGCGCCTTT
>JAJZGF010000297.1 GCA_021805025.1 Acidobacteriota bacterium | reverse complement strand
CGTCAGCGTTGTAGCCGCTGCGGTAGGACAGCTTGTACTTGCCGTTGTCGAGCTTGACAGCGATCTGGCGGTAGCTCCCGTCCATCTTTGCGTTGGTGGGCGAGTAGGCGAGTGTGTAGTAGGTTGAGCCGTCGGTGATGGCGCTCTTGAGCGCTGTGTTGAGGTCGTTCGTGTTGTAGAAGGCGCGTCCGCCGGTGTCTGCGGCGAGCTGCTCCATGTTGGCGACGGTATCAGCTCTGGCAGCGACGCCTGCCGAGTAAGGGGCCATGTTGGCATCAGGCGCTATGCTGCCGATGTGCCCGACGCCCGTCGGTGAAGGGACCGGACTAATGATATTGGCCTCAGCGACGTGCTCGGTCATGACTCCCGAAGCGCCGATCGGATAAACAGCGACGTTGGACACGGTGAGCAGGTCGGCCGTCTGGCGGGCCTGGTTAAGGTAACCCGGCATCTGGCTCATCTGCCGCTTTTCCGCAACGGTGGGAAAGACGGTGACCGGAAAAGAGCTGGCAAACCAGATGAGGTTTTTGCGGCCGGGCACTCCGGCCAGATAGCTGGCGAGATAGTTGAGCGCCTGGAAGGTCATCGAGACACGCTCGCCATATTGATACCCGCTCAGGTTTCCCTGCGCCTCAGTGAGGGCCGCGATGCCCGCACCGGACATCTGCATCATCGCCAGGGTGGAGACATCCGATGCGTCGTCGGCGCGGTCGCTCGCGGTGCGTGAAGCGGCGTCCTTCTGCGGCATGACCCTGTGGTTTTTGTCGTTGATGGCGGCGCGCAGGACGGCTGTGTCGGTGGTGAAGCCCTGCACAAAGCGCAGCGTTGAACCCAGCGTGAAAACGGCCAACTCGGTGCCCGGCTGCATCTTCTTCAGGAAGTCCATAATCTCGCCGTGTATGTAGGACTGGTCCTGCGGTTCCGTATTCAGCGTGTCGATCAGCAGGACGTTGACGGCATCGCCCGGAGGCGCAGGCGGCACGTTGGTGTGCGCGCCGGGCGGTATGGGCGGCATCTGCGGCGGCGTTGCGGCGTCGACCTGCGCGCCGGGGGTGTGCTCCTCAAAGAAGTCGATGGTCTGCGGTGTGCCGTTTTCGTCAACCTGAAAGTCCTGCTTCTCTAGGCCGAGTACAGGCTGGCCGTTGCCTTTGCGCACAACGACATCCACAACCACGTTGCGTGTGGTGGAGGTGAAGGTGGGAGGCTGGCTTGCTGGAGATGCTTGTTCTGGCGCGGCGGCGGGCGGTGTTGGGTTTGGTACAGAGCTCGCAGCGGCGGTGGGAGGGGGCGCGGCTGGCGTGGCTGCGGCAGGCGGGTTGGCTGCGGCAACTTGGGCCTGGGCTGTGTCGGATGAGGCCGGCTCTGCTGCAGACTCGGCGGTGGTTGTGGCGGCGGGCGGGCCCGCGGGTGGGTTGGCCCCGGCGGGAGCGGGCAGTGGGGTGCTTTCAGGCGATCCGGCAAGGATGCGCATGGAAGTGCCGAAGCGGTGATAGCTAGTGAAGCGAACCTCGTTGATGCGCGTGATCTGGGCGTCTGCGTCCGGCGCAACGTTTCTTGTGTCCGCGTCAGGGTCGGCGCCCTTGGGGCGATAAGGCACCTGAGAGAAGGTCACGCTGTGGATCGGGCAGATAAAGTCTTTTCCGCCGATGTTCACCTTGCCGTACTGCACGAAGATGGCTGCACGCGAGAGCAAGTCGGAGGGATTGAATTCGGCTTCGACCGTAGCGCGCAGAATAGTTCCGCTGGCGGGATCGATGAAGAGATCGCCGTGATAGGCCGGAGTGCCGTGATAGGTGAGAGGTTCACGGCCGTCCGCGAAAGGAACGGGTCGATTCGCCAGAGAAGCGCCGCTGCTGTTGAAGTTCTGCAACGCGCAACAGTAATTGACAACGAAATGCGAGGAATCTTTGGGCACCTGGTAATGAAAGACGGCCAGGGTTCCGGTCGAGGTCTGCTGCCAGCGGTTCCAGGCGATGCGACCCTTGGCGGAATCGGCGAGGATGACGGCGAGCACGGGTCCGAACTCGCCCCAGCTTGTCAGGCCCTGCGGCTCGGCGGCGGGCTTCTGTCCGGCTGTCGGGGTTGAGGCGGGCGTATCGATGACTTCCTTTCCGTTGCGGTAGGTGATGGAGCGCTGGAAGACGCCGACGCTGTGCAGGGTCATATAGGGAGTGAAAAGGCTATCGCTGATGACCTGCGGCATGTTGTCGTAGCTCTGTGTGACGCGGGTCGCAATGAAGTCAGGCAGATGGTGCTCGGTGGTGAGCACGTAGTGGATGGCCGCAGTGAAGAGGTCGCGTTGGGTAGCGATGTCAGGTTTGGGCGTGGCGGGCAGTTCACTGGCCGGAGGCACTAGAAATGCGGAGGAGTCAGCGAGAAGGTCGAGAGCTTGTGCGGTTTTTGGGCCGCATTGCAGCTTTGCGGCGATCTGGGCCTCGGCGGAGTCGGTCAGCTCTTCGGTGAGTTCGAGGGAGGCAAGTTGCCCAGCGATGGTGGCGTCAGATTTGTGGGCGGCCTCGTCGCGCATCAAAAGCTGGCGAAGCTGGTCGACTGTAACGCGCTGCGTGGCGTGAGCGGGAAGCGCGAAGACAACGAGTGCCGCGAGAAGGATCCATCGGCGCATTGTGTTCTCCCGACTTTTGCGCCGCGACGTGCAGGGCAAATGGCTTACGGAGAGGATTTTAGGCTCTCGAGCCGGACGATGCAATCGTCATGGAATCCCGTCCGGGGGGATCCCTATGCCCTAGGGTCTGTTCACACTACCAGGGCGGATGGCGTTGCAAGCGAAAATGGGGCCAGACGAAGCCGAGCCCGAAGGCTGTGGCGGGTCCACCGTCGAGGGCGAGAATGAAGTATGGCCCCATTTTCGCCGCAACCCGAAGGGCCGGGACCAATTTTCCCGATTTCTGCGTCGATCGTCGCTAGCAGACACCCGGTATGCGTCACTCCTCACTCCTTGAACTCGAATAAATTGGCTCCCGGCGCCACCG
>JAJZGF010000296.1 GCA_021805025.1 Acidobacteriota bacterium | reverse complement strand
GCGATTCGCACGGCGGCTCAATACGATCCCGATCCGTTGCATGTTTTGCAGGCATTGAACAATCGCCTTTGTGGCCGTGGCCAGGCCCACGCCACCTGCCTTGCTCTGAGTATCGCCTCGGATGGAGCTGCGGTACTGGCGAACGCAGGGCATTTGCCGCCGTATCTGAATGGAAAAGAGTTGCCGATGGAGGGCGCGGTGCCCCTGGGTATGGTTTCCGGCGCGGAGTTCTCCGTGATGCGCTTTCAACTCGCGCAGGGAGACACGCTGATGCTGATGTCGGATGGAGTCGCGGAGGCGCAGGACCGGCATGGCAGCCTGTTCGGCTTTGAGCGCATCCGAACCATGCTGCAGCAAGCCGTCACGGCGGAAGACATCGCAACGGCAGCGCAGCAATTCGGGCAGGAGGACGACATCTCCGTGCTGACGGTGCGGCGGCTGGCGGAGGCGTAGAGGAAGCTTCAGAACAGCTGGCCTTTGAACAGATAGACGAGCTCGATGAGCAGGATGAGAACGACGGTTGCTTCCAGGAAGAAGGCGCGGCTCTGGTTGAACTGCTCGACCATGTCCTGATAGAGATCTTCCGCAGTGCGCAGCTTGCGCGAGACCAGATCCTTGTAATCGGGCACGCCGACCTTGGCAGCGGCCAGCTTGTAGAAGCGCGCCGCAAACATGTCACTGAGGAACTTGATGGCATTGTCCGCGCGTTCGGTGAGCTCGGTGACGTCGAGCAGGACGGTGTGGAGACGCCGCGCGGAGCGGGCCAGCCCCCAGCGCGCAAAGAATCCCCGCTTCTCGGCGAGCAGATCATAGACACTATCGAGGATTCCTGTGAGCACCTCGTCGTAGTGCCGGAACTCGAGCAACTGCGAGTTGGCGTACTCGAGGAGCTGAATCGACGTGTCAGCGCCGGCAGTGGTGTCGTAGAGGAAGGCGGCGTTCCAGCCGATGACGGCCACATCACTCGCATAGTAGGACACCTGTGAGTTCAGGACTTCGTTCACCTCGCCCTGCGAGAGCAGCAGCCCATCCCCGCGGACGACCTGCGCAATCCGCAAGCCGTGTTCGCGCGTGAGTTCGGCTGCATTGTGTGCTCCGACAGCCTCACGCAGATGAAAGATGAAGTAGTCCTCGCTGAGCCAACGCGAGGAGGGCTTGATCATGGCAGAAGCGATGCGCTCAAGCCTGGCGCGCACGACGGGCTCGACGCGCGAGGCGAAATCGACATCCCACACCCAGCGGCTGGCCAGGCGCACGAGGTCGTCCCAGTTGCCCGTGAACGGAAGCTGGTAGAGGACGCTGGCGACGCCGTAATCGTAGTATTTGACCTCGCCTTCGAGACGCTCGCCCGTTTCCAACACGAGCGGCTCCAGCGGGCCGACGACCGGAGGCCGATGGTAGCGAACGTAACCCGGAACGGGCTGCTTCATGCTTGGCTGCGGTACCGTGCGCGCGCTGATGGCCTGCTGCACCAGATCGAGGCGCAGCTCCTCACAGACATCGAACTGAATCAGGACGAGGACGGATCCGCTGAGGATCGGGTGCTCCGGAGGTGGGCCTGCGGCGGGCATCATACATCCGCATGGTACTCGATTTCCGGGTCACGCGAAGTGAGCGCATTAACGCGGGAGGGGATCTTCATCCAGGAATTTGAAGAGGGTCAGAAGAAGAGGGTGCGCCTTCGCAGGAGGGATTGCGCGGATGGGACGTGTAGAGAAAAGCTGTGGCGCCGGCCGGAGAGGCCGGCGCCACGGCTGCGGACTAGTCGTAGTACTCGAGTCCGAGGTGTGTGATGAGGTCCGCGCCCATGATGTGGCGCAGGGTGTTCTTCAGCTTCATCGACTGGATGAAAAGATCGTGCTCGGGGTAGAGGCCGGGGGCAGTCTGCGGCGACTTGAGGTAGAAGCTCAGCCACTCCTGCACGCCGATGGAGCGCAGCGAAGGCGTGCGTTTGGCCAGGTCAAGGAACAGGACCAGGTCGAGCGCGATGGGTGCGGCGAGGATGGAATCGCGGCAGAGGAAGTCCACTTTGATCTGCATGGGATAACCGAGCCATCCAAAGATGTCGATGTTGTCCCAGGCTTCCTTGTCGTCACCGCGCGGCGGGTAATAGTTGATGCGAATCTTGTGGTAGATGTCCTTGTAAAGATCGGGGTAGAGTTCGGGCTGGAAGATGTATTCGAGCGAGCCGAGCTTTGATTCTTCCTTGGTCTTGAAGGACTGCGGATCGTCGAGGACTTCGCCGTCGCGGTTGCCGAGGATGTTGGTGGAGAACCAACCCTTGACGCCCAACATGCGGGCCTTGAATGCGGGCGCAAGGACCGTCTTCATGAAGGTCTGGCCGGTCTTGAAGTCCTTGCCGCAGACCGGGGCCGCATTGCGCTTGGAGAGTTCGAGCAGCGCCGGTGCGTCCACGGTGAGGTTTGGCGCGCCATTGGCAAAGGGCACGCCCTCAGAGAGCGCGGCGTAGGCATAAATTTGCGAAGGCGCAATGCCGATGTCGTCGTTGTCCAGGCCCTTCTCGAATGCTTCGATGGTCTGGTGGACGGCGGTGGGCTCGAGGAAGATTTCCGTGGAGCCGGCCCAGATGACGACGACGCGGTCGACGGTCTTCTTGAAGGCGCGAATGTCGGCGATGACCTGGTTGGCTAGATCGCGTTTGTTTTTGCCCTTTTTGACGTGGGTGCCGTGCAGGCGCTTGACGTAGTACTGATCAAAGACGGCGGGCAGGGGCTTGATGGTTTCAAGGTAGGGCTTGAGCCTGGCCAGCATCTCCTTGTCGAGAACGGCGGCGTGGGCGGCTGCCTCGTATACGTTGTCTTCAAAGATGTCCCAGCCTGTGAAGACGACATCGTTCAGGTTGGCCAGCGGAACAAAATCCTTGATGAGGGGCGATTTGTTTTCGGTCCGCTTGCCGAGGCGAATGGTGCCCATCTGCGTGAGCGAGCCGATAGGCTTGGCCAGTCCGCGGCGGACGGCTTCGACGCCGGCGATCATGGTGGTG
>JAJZGF010000295.1 GCA_021805025.1 Acidobacteriota bacterium | reverse complement strand
GAAATATTCCAGTGTTTCCGTGAGTCAAGCCATGATCGGCTGTGATAATCTCCCTGCAAGTTTCAGGAAAACCTACCTTTCCGCGTACATCACCGGATGGAGCAGGACGCCGAAAGGCCATGCAGGAGATGGCCCGAATGAGAACAGAGTTCTGCGGATTCTCGCTCGCGTCGCGGACCTGGGCGTGCTTGGCTTGCGCGTTGGTAACGGCCGTCAGCGTGTGGGGGCAGGCCGCTTCGACGGTGGCGCAGCAACGCATTGTGGCGCCCATTGATGAGTCGTTGCGTGTCACGCTGACGGGCAACACGCATCCCTTCGCGCAGCCCAGGTACGACCGTGGTCCCGCTCCTGCCTCGATGCCGGCGGGCCGCTCGCTGCTGGTGCTGAAGCGCAGCACGCAGCAGGAGGCCGACCTGCAGACTTACCTGGAATCTGTGCAGAACCCTAAGTCGGCGAGTTATCGCAAGTTTCTTGCACCGGAGGAGTTTGGCAGGAGATTCGGCGTTGGAGACGCCGACCTGCAGACGCTGGAGGCATGGCTTGAGGGGCATGGGCTGCAAGTGAAAAAAGTCTCCAGTGCGCGCATGGCGATTGAGATCACCGGAACTGTCGGCCAGGTGGAGAGCGCCTTCCAGACCTCGCTCCATAGCTACCAGATTGGTGGAAGGCAGTACTGGTCGAATGCGACAGATCCGCAGATCCCGCAGGCGCTGGCGCCGGCCGTGGCAGGCCTGGCGTCCCTGAACAACCTCACGCCGAGGCCGCAATATATTCTTGGCCCCAGCGGAGTTTATAACTCGACCGATCATACAATTACTCCGACTTATACGATCGGAGACGCCGCGATCGGCTACTATGTCTTTCTCGGACCGGCCGATGCGGCCACTATCTATGACACGCCCACTGTGCTGAATCCTCATTTGTCAGGCACAGCTTACGACGGCACTGGGGTGACAATTGGGATTGCAGGCGACTCGAACATTGACTTGACCCAGAATGCGAACTACCGCGCTACCTTCGGACTGGCGCCCAAAGCAACGACGGTCGTTGTGGATGGCACTGACCCCGGCCAGAACAGCGATGCGATCGAAGCCTATCTGGATACGCAGGTTGCAGGGGGAATCGCGCCCAATGCCAATGTGATTCTCTATACCGCGGCCGATACAAGCTTTCAGTCGGGGTTGTTTCTGGCCATCCAGCGTGCGCTGGACGATAACCAGGCCGATATTCTGAACGTCAGCTTCGGCGCGTGCGAGGCTTCGGTCGGCGCGGCCGGCAACCAGTACATTTACAGTCTCTGGGAGCAGGCGGCCGCGCAGGGAATTACCGTCACGGTTTCATCCGGCGACAGCGGCTCGGCCGGCTGCGACGATCCAAATACAGAGCTGGTGGCGACGCAAGGCCTTGCTGTAAACGGCATCGCTGCGACGCCCTACAACGTGGCGGTGGGCGGAACTGACTTTGATGCGTTGTACACATCGACCTTCCCGGCCAGTTTTACGAACTATGTAGATGTGACAAACACCTTGCCGAATCATCGCAGCGCGCTTTCTTACATCCCCGAGGAGCCGTGGAATGACTCCACGTTCCCGAATACGTCGGTTGCGCTGAATGCCCCGATGTCGGCGAAGACAAACAACGCAAGCGACAACAATATAGTGGGAGGTGGGGGCGGCGTCAGCACGGTATACCCGCTTCCAAACTGGCAAGACGGCTTAGGGAGCGGCACGTTCCGCAATCTGCCGGATGTGTCTTTTCTTGCCGGCAATGGCGCCTATGGCGCGGTCTGGGGCATCTGCACCAATGTCGACGGCGCCGGTGCGGACTGTGCGGCGGGGGCAACGGGCAATAACTTCAACTTGACTGGCGTAGGCGGCACCTCTGCCGCGGCGCCGGCATTTGCCGGAATGCTTGCGCTAGTGGAGCAGAAGGTCGGCTCGCGGCTGGGGCAGGCGGACTATGTGCTTTATGCGCTGGCGAAGACAAAGTATGCGAGTGTTTTTCACGATGTGACGGTGGGCGACAACTCGGTGAATTGCACTGCCGGCACTCCCGGTTGCGCCGCTAATTCCAAGAGCTATGATTTTTTGACAGGGTACAACGCCGGTACCGGATATGACATGGCAAGCGGGCTGGGCAGCGTAGATGCTACGCAACTGGCGAATAACTGGGCCTCGGCGGGGCTGGTGGCCACGACTTCGACACTGCAACTGAACGGCGCCAACACGCCATTGAGCATTGCGCACGGGCAGAGCGTTACGGTGAATGCGTCCGTCGCCGGCTCCGGGGGGACGCCGACCGGCGCGGTTGCACTGGTGGATAGCCTGAGCCCGGCTACGCTTCCGGATGCGGGAAGCATCGCGGTGTACACGCTTACGAGCGGAGCTGCGAGCGGAACGACGGTTTCGCTGCCGGGTGGAACGTATCAGGTGTCGACCCACTATAGCGGCGACATGGGCTTTGCGGAGAGCGATTCGAATGCAATCTCAGTGACGGTTACGCCGGAGACGAGCACCACCACGTTGAACGTGGCTGGATACTACGATCCGGTGACCAACAAGGCCGCGGCTGAACCCTACTATGGATCTGTCTTCCTACTGGACGCGCAACCGTACGGCAACAGCGCGTCGGCGACGAGCCCGAACGGAGTTGCGACGGGGACGATTACGTTCAAGACCGGCACGACAACGCTGGGGACAGCCGCCCTGAGCAGCAGCGGTGTGGCCGAGTTGCAGACCGCGATTCTGCCGACAGGCACGGATTCGCTGACTGCGGCGTTTCCGGGCGATGCGAGCTTCCAGGCCAGTACCAGCGCGGCGGTGAGCATATCCGTGCTCCATGCACCTACGGCGCTCCAGGTGACCACCGGCACCGGACCTTATAACGCGGGCAGTCCGGTTACGTTGACCGCGAATTTCGTGGACAGCGCCGGGAAGAATTTTGTGGAGAGCGATGGCGTGGCGCCCACGGGCACCGTCACTTTCATGAATGGGACGACGACGCTGGGGA
>JAJZGF010000294.1 GCA_021805025.1 Acidobacteriota bacterium | reverse complement strand
CCGCCTGTTTCCTATGGCGACGCAACGACTGGCACTCCGGCTTACTGCAGGCATGTTGCCGCGACCCAACTCGATTGTCGGGACGGAACCAGCGATGGCAGATGCAACAGGGACGCTTCCGGGCAACGGGCATCATGATCCATCATCCCCACCCCCTGCGCAGAGCCTCAGTTGCAAGCTTGATTACCGGACAGGTGGGTCACTTCTGCAAAGCAGACCCGGGTCAATTCTCGAAAGCGCCGAAGGCACGGAAGCAACAAATCGAAGGTATCAAATTGGCGCGCTTTGGCGCGCGTCGGCTCGATTAGATGGGCACACTTTGGGCACAGTTGTGTAAGGCGCCCCCCTGTCGAGACAACTCACATTTGATGTCTATGCTGTTGGTCTGTTGGCGACAGACGAGAATTCCCCAACTTCTCTGCCGTGAATCTTCACAGTTCTAGCCAGTTGGCGTGGAGATTAGACCTGCTGTTGAAGCGGAAGCGGATTGACCATTGTCGATGTGAGATTAGCTCTGAAAGCCGAAAAGTGGAAATCGAACCCGCGACCTCTGCCGTGACAGTCTACCCGTACTAGGTTTTTCAACGACTTACAAAGCCGTGGGGAACGCCTAAGACCACCGAAGTCGTTGAAGACATCGTTTTTGTGGATCGGATTGTGGATCGGAAAGTTGCTCAGATCAAGAGGTATTCTTCGTTCATCCTGGAAAGAACCGGGCACGGGAAGTACGGAGTTGCGTTACCTAGCTGCCAGCGCCAACTTGCCGCTTCCAGCGCCTGCCGGTAATACCGGCCTGTCGCGCTGTTGACCGGCACCAGATTCAGAAAGGACGGCCTTGCAGCCGGAGATTCCATCCGCGGGAGACTCATTGCAGTGCTTCGAATATTCCGTACTCCACGCTACCAGCATCTGAAGGAGCCGCAAGACATCCAGGCCCTGCGGGTCGGAGAGGGAATACTCAACGTGCCGGAGTCTACCACTCAAATCCGTGCGAATGATGAGCCCGTCTTTCTCCATCTCGCGCAGATGCTGGGTGAGCATTTTCCTTGACGCCCTGGGAAACATCCTGCGGAGTTGGCTCAATCGCGCGGGACCATCCTGAAGCCGGGAGAGAATCCCGATCTTCCATTTACCCCGAATGAGAGCGATGGCGAACCGGACATAAGATTCATTTTGCGCTGGGGGTCGATGGCAATCGGCTCTTGTTCCACGCTCAGCCAATCTTGGGCCAAAGTCATTCGGGCCGCGCTGCGACGTTACCGTGGATGCCGTCCGGCGGCCGTCCCGGTCCAAATCCACCTGAGCTTGCCCTGACGCAACGTGGGTCATTCTGCACCGCCGCAGTTCGGCGAGGGTTCCCAGTTCGCCCTGGCGAGCATGGATGGCGTCGCAGACCGCGCCGATGTTGGCTCCGGCCTTGTGGGCTCGCGCCAGCAGTTGAAGCAACAGCGGCGGTGTGCGCTGCGGGCGATCCTCATCGCGGATGCGATGGCCGCCACGCTTGCCGCTCAGATGCTCCCGCAGCAACTCGCCGCTGCGGGGATCAAGCAGGCGCACGAACATCGCGTCCCACTGCACATTCACTTGACGGCCAACCCAGCCCGGAGGCGCTCCGTAGTAGGCGGCTTCTACTTCAACGCAGCCATCCAGGTGAACCGTGCGCACGCCGTACTGGTAGTAGCGGAACGGCTCCAGCGGAAGCGCCTGCAGGAAGGGCTTCTCTTCGGCGAACATCCCCGCCACCTGCCGCTTGGTGCGGCCATGGATGCGCTTGTCGGCCCACTTATCTTCCCAGTGGTCCAGATACGCCTGCGCTTCTTCCAGGCTCTCGAACTTCTTGCCCTTCAGCGGCGTCATCTGCGCATGGTTGACGCCACTCTCGACTTTTCCTTTTCGATCGGGATCTCGCACTTTGCACGGCAGTGCGGCCACACCATAGTGCGCCAGAACATCCCGATACAAGGGGTTCAAGCTCGGATCGTAGATGTCGGGAGACAGTACGCCCTCGCGAAGATTGTCCAGGACCACGATCCTCGTTGAACCGCCCAGCCGACGAAACGCCTTTTCATGCAACTCCGCCCAGATTCGCGAACTCGACTTGAAGGTCAGCAGCCGAACACACTTGCGGCTGCATCCCAGCGTCAGGACGAACAACCGCGTGCGCCGATACTTGCCGCTGTCGGGATCCCGCACCATTGGCCCCGTGCCGTAATCCACCTGGCACTCTTCGCCGGGCACCGTCTCGATGATGACCCGCGCTTCCAGCGATGTGGAGCCGTTCAGCGTGCGCACGAAGCGCTTCACGCTCTGATAACTGCCCGCGAAGCCGTGCCGGTCAACCAGATCCTGCCAGATGCCCATCGCGTTGCGGCCCCGCGACAACTCCAGCAGGATCATCTCGCGATACGCTTCGCTGGCGCTTGCCGTTTGCTTGCGATCTGTCTCTGGCGGTGCCGCCGGCAGCAAAAAGCCGGTGGTCACCTCTATGGCCGGTTTTGAAGCGTCGTCTGGACTTGCACCGACAGAGCCGGTGGTCACTTCTATGGCCGGTTTTGCCGGTTTACCCCCCCAGCCTGGCACACGCAATGCAATACCGGCTGACCGCAAATATCCGCCAGCCGTCTCGCGGCGCACACCCGTCGCTTGCTCTATCCGCCGAAGCGACCAACCAAGCCGCCCAAGCGCTATCACCTGTTCCTGCTTCGTTTTATCCAAGACATTTCCCATGCCAACCGAGGCTAATTTCCTCAGCCGGAGTTCATGTCTCAGGTCATTCTCTATGGCCGGTTTTCAGCTGACCCTATATGGCCGGATTTGGGTGACCCCCAAGGTGTAGACTGTCACTTTCGCATCTACCTTTCACAATTCATTGCTAGTCATCGCGGCCATTCCCATTGACCAGAAATCACCAGCTCTCTGATTGTCTTAAGGTTAATAGTTACCCATTTGCGCGTCACCTCTAATTCTGCCTCACGCAATCTCTCGGCTACGTAGTCCTGAACATCACGATATTGCTTTT
>JAJZGF010000106.1 GCA_021805025.1 Acidobacteriota bacterium | reverse complement strand
GAACTCATCACCATCCGCGGCGACCGCTTCGTCATCCCCGTCCGCTCGGAACTCAAACGCCGCGTGTCAGGTGTTGTACACGGCGCCAGCTCCTCCGGCCTCACGGTCTATGTCGAGCCGCTCGAAACCATCGAACAGAACAACGAGCTCGTCCGCCTCATCGAAGAGGAGCAGGCTGAGATTCATCGCATCTTCGTTGGCCTCACGCGGCAGGTCGGTGTCTGTGCGCAAGGCCTGGTCGAAGGCGCGCGTGTACTCGCCCTCGTCGACAGCCTGCTGGCCCGCGCCCGCTTTGCCCGCGACTACGATTGCATCGAGCCTGCCCTCACTCCCGATCGGCTCGCCCTCAACGCAGCCCGACATCCACTGCTTGAAAAGCATCTGCGCACCATCGGCGGTCACGCCGGGGCGCCCACGGAAAGGTCTTCGTCCGTGGGGAATCACATTGTTCCGCTCACGCTCGAGCTCTCCGCAGCAACGCGGCAGATCATCATCAGCGGCCCCAATACCGGCGGCAAAACCGTCACCCTCAAGACTGTTACGCTGCTGGCCATGATGGCTCAGGCCGGTATCCCCGTCCCCGCCGCCGCTGCCGGCTTCCCGGTCTTCACCGCCTTCCTCGCCGACATAGGCGACGCCCAATCCATCGAGGCCGAGCTCTCGACATTCTCCGCGCACATCACCAATCTCGATCGCCTCGCGCGGCTGGCCGACACGCACTCGCTTGTGCTTCTCGATGAGCTCGGTTCGGCCACGGATCCCGAAGAAGGCTCCGCGCTCGCCGTCGCAGTTGCCCACTTCTTCCTCACCGCGGGCGCATGGTCGCTCATCTCCACGCACCACACCTCGCTCAAGGTCTACGCCGCCAATACCCCCGGCGTGCTCAACGCCGCCGCCGGTGTCGATGAGGTCACCCTCGTCCCCAACTACCAGCTCCGTCTCGGCGTCCCCGGCGCCTCCGCGGGCATCCAGACGGCCGAGCGGCTGGGCCTCAACGCGGGTATCATCGCGGCCGCGCGCCAGCGCCTGGGCTCGCAGCAGGTTGATATTGCCCGCTTCCTCGACAAGCTGCACAATCAACTGGACGCTCTTGAGATTGAGAAGAAAAGCTCGCGCGAACAGCAATACGCGCTCAATCAGGAACGCGCCAGGCTGGCCCGCGAGGGCGATGTGGAACTGCGCAACCGCACCCGCGAACTCGAAGCAAAGCTCGCCTCGTTGCTCAAGGAATTCGAATTCCAGGTGCGCGAAAACGTCCGCGCCATCGAGGACGGTGCCGCCCGGCAGAAACTCAGCAAGGAAGCCGAACGCCGCATCACCCGCCTCCGCCGCGAATTTCAGGAGAGCTTCAACCAGACCGTCGTCGCCCACCGCACCGGAGCCGACCAGGGAGACGCGAACGCGCAACCTCACCTCATGCAGCACATCGCCCCCGGCGACCGCGTCCTCCTCAAGTCCATCAACAAGATCGCCATCGTCCAGCGCGAGATCGAGAAAGACATCTTTGAGGTCGCCCTCGGCCCCATCAAAATGCGCGTCCGCCGCGACGAGTGCTCCGCACCCTCACCTTCTGGTCCAGAGTCTGGACGCGAGAAAGCCGACCCCCTCGGCGCCGCGCGCAAACAGAAAGGCGTCCACGTCTCCGTCACCAGCGCCAACACCGACGAGATGCGCACTGAGATCAACCTCATCGGCCGGACCGTCGACGAGGCCACCGACGAGCTCGAAAAGTATCTCGACCGCGCCTTTCTCGCCGGCCTGCCCCGCGTCCGCGTCATCCACGGCCACGGCGCCGGCATCCTCCGCCGCGGCGTCCGAGATTTCCTCAAGTCCCATCCCCACGTCGCAGGCATCGAAGAAGCCCCGCAAAACGAAGGCGGACAGGGAGCTACGCTGGTCGAGTTGCGGCAATAGCCACTGAATCGAAAATCTCACTCAGGCAGTTAGCCCACTTATTGATCGCCTCTCTTGTGTCCTTCAAAAGAGACGAAAGTGTGCTTCATTCATCGACAGCCTTATCGCAATGAGTGGGCCGCGATGCCTGAGCCTCCTTATGCCATCGCCTCGCGGCCCATCGGCTCAAAGCGCAGCTCGCCCGTCTTGCGATCCACGTCAATGCGCACATGCGCCCCGTGCAGCACTTCGCCGTCCAGGATCTTCATCGCCAGCGGATCCTGCACCATGCGCTGCAGGGCGCGCTTCAGCGGCCGCGCGCCGTACGCCGCATCCGACCCAGCCGCCAAAATCAGTTGCCGCGCCGGTTCCGTCAGCTCCAGCGAGATCTGCCGTTCCTCCAGCAGCGCTCGCACTTCGTTCAACCGCAGCTCCATAATCTGGCTCAACTGCGCCGCACCCAGCGGACGGTAGATCACAATATCGTCCACGCGGTTCAGAAACTCCGGGCGGAAGTGCTCGCGCAGCACACGCATCACCGATTCGCGCGCCATGTCAATATCGTGCTCCGTCTTCAGCGTGTCCCCCGCCAGCATCGCCGCACCCAGGTTTGAGGTCATAATGAGCACCGTGTTTTTGAAGTCCACCGTGCGGCCCTTCGCGTCGGTCAGTCGCCCGTCGTCCATCACCTGCAGCAGCACGTTGAACACATCCGGATGCGCCTTCTCGATCTCGTCAAAAAGAATCACGGCATAAGGCCTGCGACGCACGGCCTCTGTCAACTGGCCGCCTTCGTCGTAGCCGATGTATCCCGGAGGCGCGCCAATCAGCCGCGCCACGGCGTGCTTCTCCATGTACTCGCTCATGTCAATGCGCACCATGGAATGCTCGTCGTCGAAGAGAAACTCCGCCAGCGCGCGCGCCGTCTCCGTTTTGCCCACGCCCGTCGGGCCCAGAAAAATAAAGGACCCAATCGGCCGCTTCGGGTCGCTCAACCCCGCGCGCGAGCGGCGAATCGCATTCGCCACCACGCCCAGCGCCGCATCCTGGCCCACCACCCGCTCGCGCAGCCGAGTCTCCATCGTAACCAGCTTCTTCACTTCGCCTTCCAACATGCGCGACACGGGAATCCCCGTCCACTTGCTCACAATTCCGGCAATGTCTTCTTCATCGACTTCTTCCTTCAACATGCGCGCAGCGCCCGCATTGCCATCCTGCAGGGCATTCAACTGCTTCAGTTCGGCTTCCATCTTGGGCAGCTCGCCATATTGAATCTGCGCAGCCCGTTCAAGCTGGCCTTTGCGCGTCTGCTCCTCGGCCTCGAAGCGCAACGCCTCAATGCGTTTCTTCAGTTCGCTGATGCGCGTAATCGCCTCGCGCTCCTTGGTCCAGCGCGCGCGCAGGGCGGTCGTCTGCTCTTTCAGCGTGGCAAGCTCGCGCTCCACCACTTCCATCCGCTCGCGGCTGTTGGGGTCCGTCTCGCGCTTCAGCGCCGCACGCTCGATCTCAAGCGACGTAGCCTCGCGCTCCAACTGATCAATCTCCGTCGGCACCGAGCCAATCTGAATCGCCAGCGAAGCCGCTGCCTCGTCCACCAGGTCAATCGCCTTGTCCGGCAGGAAACGATCGCTGATGTAGCGGTGGGAGAGCGTCGCCGCCGCCACAATCGCCGCATCCTTGATGCGCACATTGTGATGCGCCTCGTAGCGCTCCTTCAGACCGCGCAGAATCGCAATCGTATCTTCCACGTTCGGCTCGCCCACGTACACAATCTGGAAGCGCCGCTCCAGCGCCGCATCCTTTTCGATGTATTTGCGATACTCATTCAGCGTCGTCGCGCCAATCGCGCGCAGCTCGCCGCGAGCCAGCGCAGGCTTCAGCATGTTGCTTGCGTCAATCGCGCCCTCCGCTGCGCCCGCACCCACCAGCGTGTGCAGCTCGTCGATGAAGAGCACAACCTGCCCGTTCGATTCTTCGATTTCCTTAAGCACGGCCTTGAGGCGATCTTCAAACTCGCCGCGGTACTTCGCGCCGGCCAGCATCGAGCCCAGGTCCAGCGAGATCACGCGCTTGTCGCGCAGCGCCTCCGGTACGTCACCCGAGACGATGCGCCGCGCCAGCCCCTCAACGATGGCTGTTTTTCCAACGCCCGGCTCGCCAATCAGAACAGGATTATTTTTCGTGCGGCGGCTCAGCACCTGAATCACACGGCGAATCTCTTCGTCGCGGCCGATCACCGGGTCCAGCTTGCCGCGCCGCGCCAGCTCCGTCAGGTCCTTGGCATACTTTTCCAGCGCCTGGAACTTGCCTTCGGGGTTCTGGTCGGTCACGCGCTGCGAGCCGCGCACCGCGGTCAGCGCCTTCAGGATCGCGTCGTGCGTCGCGCCCACAGCCGCCAGCGCCTCGCGCGCCGCATCGCCTTTCAAGTGCGATGCGCCCAGCAGCAGATGCTCGGTCGAAACGTATTCGTCTTTGAAGTTTGCGGCCTCTTTGAAGGCCTGATCCACAACCTTGTTCAGCGACTGGCTCACGTTGGGCTGCGCGGCCTCGCCGGAGACCCGAGGCAGCTTATCCTCGATCCCGTGCAGATCGCTTTCCAGCCGTTCTGTCGGCACGCCAATCTTTTCGAGCACCGCGGGAATCACCCCTTCGCGGTCCTCGATGAGCGCCAGCAGCAGATGCACCGGCTGCATCTCCGGATTGCCCAGCTCGGCGGCGCGCGTCTGCGCCTGCTGCATCGCCTGCTGCGACTTGACGGTGAGTTTTTCCCAGCGAATCGCCATAATGAATCAGCTCCCAGCTTCCAGCCTCTGGCCTTCAGCTTCTCCTGTCTGCAATCAGATCCCGGTTGCTAGTTGACGACGAGTCCGTGCAGGTGCGCTTCAAAAAATCAGCGCCGGGCGGAGGCCTTACGCACCGCCCGGCGCCCTCAGCCCTGGACCGCAAGCAAGCCTAGTAAGGCACGAACCCGCGGCCCACGGCCCGTGACTGCTCACGCAGCCACGTTGACCTTGATCTGCTTGGGCTGCGCCTCGGGCTTCTTCTTCAGCTCAAGCTTGAGGACGCCCGCGTTGTAGCTGGCGCCGACATTTTCCGTGTCCACGGTGGACGGCAAGGTGAAGGCACGGTAGAAGCTTCCATAACTCCGCTCAATCCGGTGGAAGTTCTCCTCTTTCTCCTCCTTCTCGAACTTGCGCTCGCCCTTTACAGTCAGCGTGTTGTTCTCCACGCGGATGTCCAGGTCCTTCTCCTCAATCCCCGGCACCTCGAGCTTGAGGACCACCTTCTGTGGGTCCTCATAGATATCGACCGCCGGCACAAAACTAGCAGTTGTCATCGGCGCCTCGCCCTCTCTCAATCCACCAAAGAGCGAGTTCATCCGATTCTGCAATGCAACCACTTCACGATATGGATCCCAACGCGTGATAGCCATGATTTCATCCTCCCGATGCAATTCATTCGAAGTATGAGCTGCAGGGCGGTCCCTGCCGCTCTCTTCGTTCGATTCGACTATAGCATAAGTGATGCATAAAATGTGAGCGCATTACGCTAATATTCAACAGGATCGCGCAGTCTTTTTGTTTACAACAAGTTACGCGCCGAAATCTCGATCCGCCAGCCGGTAATCCCTCACGCTGACTCGGTTGCCGGAATGGCTACCCTGGCCGGGGACTCCCAATTGCCCGCCTGCCGCGTCACCGTGAGAACGGTAATATCGTCCTCCTGTCCCCAGCTCTGAGCAGCTTCAGCAATTTCGGCAGCTGGCCTGGTGGCCAATGCCGCCGTGCGCTCAAAACCATAAAGCTCGCGGTCTTTGTTAGCGGCCTCGACCACGCCATCGGACACGAAGGTGAGCCGGTCGCCTTGCGACAACTGGAAGCGCATGACGGAGAACTCCGCTCCGTCGATCATCCCCAAAGGCAGCGCGCCTGCCATATCGAGCGGGTGGCCGTTGAGGTAGGGCGGCAAATGGCCTGCATTCGCCAACGTCGCGTTCCCGCTGGACTCGATGCCGAGCACAAGGCAGGTGGCCTGGGCATGTTCTCTTCCGCATAGCCTGGCATTCAGCGCGTTCAGTATCTGGATGGGGTCCGAGGTGTGGGCCGACTCCGTGCGGATGGCGCCGACAATCAGCGCAACCAGCATTCCGGCCCGCAAGCCTTTGCCCGTTACGTCGCCGACGACAATCAGTACGCTGCCGTCTGCCGGATGCGGAAGGATCTGGAAGAAGTCGCCGCCCACCTCGCGCGCCGGGCGATATTCGCTCTCAATCACAAGCCCCGGCAGAGTCGTTCGCGCCTCGGGCAGAATAATCTGCTGCACCTCCTGCGCCTGTTTCAGATCCAGAGCTATGAGACGTTGGCGACGCAAAGACCGCTGCAAACGTCGCAGGAGGAGGACGAAGATGACGGCAGCTAAGACAGCGTTCGCAAGATCGCCCAGGTCTACCCCTACGCCGAAGGGATACCAAACTGTAGGAATATGGAGCACGAGGAGGTCGACTTGAAATTGCGCAATTCCCACAAGCACCACGGCCGGCAGCGCCAACCAGCCCTCGCGCCCCTGCTGCCGGATTCCCTGGACAACGGCGAGAATGAGCAGGCCCAGAAATGAAAGTCCAATCCCAACTGCCGCCAGACGGAATGCCGCACTCACCGCATGCGGGATGAGTGTGTAAAACAGGTCATCTCCAAGGGCGCTCGAAAGCCCGTACAGAAGGGTCAGCACGGCAACCGCTTTGGGCACCCACGGCGGGCGGCGAAGCCTGAACCAGAGCCACCACGTCATCACCCATCCACCCAGAATGAGTGGGCGAAGCAAGGCGTCCGTTGTCAGGTAGATGGCCATCTGATTCGCAACCAGGGTCCATCCAAACAGGCAAAAGCTTGCTGCGTTGGCCGCGGTCAAAAGAAAGACTCCGGCGAGCCACATGTAGACCCGATCGGAGGTGTCGAAGAAAACCAGGCTGCCCGCGGCGATTGCCAGAACAAGAAAAATCAGGGCCCGCGCCGCCGTGGTCACGTAGCTCTTGATGATTTCAAGCCATGCTCTCTGATAGTGCGCCCCAACTGCGGAAGCATTCCCGATCATGGGCGCAACGTGAAAACCACCGCCATCAGGATTTTGATTCGAAGTGTTGGGTTCGCACCAGATCCGGAATGCAAGCACGTGCGTGACGGGAACGATGCCGGGGCTGCCGCTCCCCCGCGGTTCCGGCAGGTCGAACATCTCCGGCTCGTTCCAGTACGTCACAGGCGGCCTCCCGCGACGGAATTTGCCAAATGCGCCGATCAGTCTTCCATCCGCGAAGAACTGGTAGGCATCATCCACGTCCCATAGTGCCAACTTCTCTGGTTCTTCCCCTGGGAACTCTTGCTCCCGCACTCGTATGCGGTACCACGCATAGCCCCAATACCCGTGATGCCCCCTGGCTGTCCAGCCCGGAACATATCCTGTCCACCCGGATGTCGGGTCGATGGCCATCGTCTTTGGTGTCAGGTCAACCTTCTCCCAGTTGGAATCGTCAAATCCGGGCTCTGCCCACTGCGGTTGGCCCGTCTTTGCGTCAGTCGGCGAGTCCCCGATGTGGAACCTCCACGGGCCGGTGAGGGCGACTACGGACTGGCCCGGCGTCACAGGCACGACCGCATCCGCGGAGGGATCGCTGGTGGCGGAAGAGGGTGCCTGCGCAAGAAGTGCGGAGGATGCGAGGGCGAGAAGCGCGAGGGCGAAAATGGTTCTCATGTCGTCGCTACCTCCAACTTTGCGGTGCGGGCGATGGTGAGCACCGTAATGTCGTCTTCCTGGCCGAAGACCTGTGCCGCGTGCGCAATTTCGTCGGCGGACTGCGTGGAAATGGCAGCGGTGCGTTCGAAGCCGAAGAGTTCGCCGGTTCCGTTGCGCGCTTCGACGACTCCGTCGGAAAGGAAGGTGAGGCGACTGCCCGCATCCAGGAGAAATTGGTTCTCCTCGTACTCCACGGAGGCGTCGATGCCCAGCGGCAGTCCGGCGTTCACTGGCACCTCGGCTCCGTCAATGTATGGCGATAGATGGCCGGCGTTGGCGACTGCCACCGTTCCATTCTGATCGATCCTCACTGCGCAGCAGGTGACGAACCCGCCCTGCATCTGGCCCACAAGGCCACGATTCAACGCGGCGAAAATGCGGGTAAGCGGCAGCGCCGGCATGGTGCGCAGGGCGCCGATGACCAGGTTGACCGTCATCGCGGCCTTCAGCCCCTTGCCGCTGACATCGCCGATGACGAGGAGGACAGCATTTTGATCTTCGGGGCGGATATAGAAGAAATCGCCGCCGACGTGGTTGGCGGGCTTGTAGACGCTCTCGATGCGAAAGCCCGACACATGCACTGCGGGCGTTACGAGGCGCTGCTGCATTTCGCGCGCAGTCTCGAACTCGGCCTGCAAAGCGTCGCGGGTCCGCCACTCCTTCCACGCGCGCAGGCCCAACACCACTGAAAGGAAGATGCCGAAAGTGAAGAACCCAATGTCGATGAGGCGCGCACCTCCCTGGAACGACGCCCGGAAGCCATTGGCCAACGAGCCTGCCGGAATCAGCATCATGGCCACGGCGATGGAGCGGTTACGGGGTACGGTCATCGCTGCCCACAGATTGGCACCGATGTTGATGATGTCGTAGAGATTGAGAGCGATGGGGAAGGCGACAGAAGCCGCAGCCACCATCGGGGAAGGCCGCATCGCCATGAAGGAGATCAGCATGCACAGATTGAAGAGGGCCATTGCGGCGAGCATCAGGCGTTTGAAAACGACATCTCGAAAGTTGTTGATCCCCCAGATGAAGATGACCGAGGCAATCATGGACGGAAGTTGCGCGATGGCCTGAAAAACGGGATAGACCGGCATGGACAGAACCAGGAGCCTGGCGTCGACGCACTGCAGGAAGAGGGTGAGCCACGGGATCGTGGACAGCATCGCGCCGCAGAGCCGGACATCGCGGCTGCGTGTCAAATAGCCTACGAAGAGTACGGTCAAACCCACGAGCAGGATGAAGGCATTGAGCATGATTGCGGGCAGATTACGCAGTAATGCCCGCTCCTGAACGGCGATGCCTTCAGCGCGGAGGGTCCGGCTCTGGTCAAATGTGAAAGTCCCGGTGTCAAATCCACCCAGTCTGCGAGCAGCAGGCAGATACCAGACGCGAAGCGTGACCTGCGCGACCGTACCCGGCCTGGCCAGCCCGCGCGGCAAGTCAAAGACGGCTGCCCGAGAAAGGCTCTCCACAGATGGGTGAGGCGCAACCGTGCCGAAGCTCCCCACACAGGTCCCATTGACGAAGACGTCGTAGGTAATCAGGGTTCGCTGCACGCTGCTGACGCGCAGCGCGAGCGGCTCTGCGGTATCTGAGCGGACCGGCACGCGGAAGCGAACCCAGACAAATCCATCAGAGTAGAAGGCCGGCCTTGGCCATGCCCCTTGCTGCGCGACGGGCCATGCTCTGTCGTCGATGTCCGGATCGGCCCAGTGCGGGATGTCGCCGAAGTGGTAGCGAGCAACGGGCCCAGCGGCCGAGACGGGCATTGCCTGCGGGCAGGCGGCGCCACAGCAGATCAGCATCAGCGCAAGAAACACCATGCCCCTTTGCCACCTAAGCATGCGTTACCTCCGCGCCCGCATATTCGAGTGTCAACACCGTGATGTCGTCCTCCTGGCCGAAGGCCTGTGCCGCACGGGCAATGTCCTCGGCTGCGTTCGTCGCAATCGCCGCGGTCCGCTCGAAGCCGAAGAGTTCGCCGGTTCCGTTGCGCGCTTCGACGACTCCGTCTGTAATGAGCGTGAGCTGCCCGCCGGGCGAGAGCTGAAACTGCGACTCAGGATAGGTCGCCTGTGCGTTGAGGCCAAGCGGCAGGCCATTCTCAAACGGGAGCTCTGCTCCATTGAAATACGGGGCGATATGGCCCGCGTTGGCAGCGGTGAGTGTGCCATCCGCATCGAGGCGAGCGACAAGGCAGGTGGTGAACCCGCCGTTGGAGCGGGCGAGCATGCGCTGGTTCATTGCGCCCAGAATCTCGGCCGGGCTCTGCGTGTAGTGGGCCAACGTGCGGACGGTGCCGACGAGCAGGGAGACGGTCATCGCAGCGGGCATCCCTTTGCCGCTCACATCGCCGATGACCAGCAGAACGCCTCCGGCAGATGTTGGCAGGATCTGAAAGAAGTCTCCGCCTACCTCACCGGCAGGTTTATAGATGCTCTCGATTCGAAATCCGGGGATCGCCGGATTCTCCGCGGGGACGAGCACCCTCTGCACCTCGCGCGCAGCCTCCAGTTCACTCTTCAGCACGTCTTCCTCATGACGCGAGCGCGCGAACCGGAGTACAACGATGCCGAGAATCGCAAGCAACAGAATCCAGATCGACAGATCGTAGAGGCCGAATGGGAACGGCCAGTTGAAGGTTCCGCTCCAGAGGGTCCAGTAAGGCTCAATCCATGCGTAGCCCGCGGTGAAGATCACCCATAGCGCGCCATTGATCCAGTTCGCCAGCGTGTTGAGTCCCACGGGAATGAGCAGGAGCCGCGCGTCGGGGTCGCCGCTTCTGGCCGCCTGGAACAACATGATGAAGGGACAGGTTGTGACGACGATGTTGGCTGCAGTTAAGATGAGGTTGCCAACGGAAACGGGGAGATTGAGAAGCGCGGGGACGGTCCACATCATCGCGTTCAGCGCCAGGTAGGCGACGCCAATCCAGATCCAGATCTTGTTTCGCTTTGCCGTCATCATCCAGACGAACACGAGAAAGCTAAAGAACCCTGCAGTCACGAATCCGTTCGTTAACCCGTCGATCGCGAACTGCGGCAGGTCGTGAAATGCGCCGTAATCGTCCAAGAGGGGCTGAGCGCAGAAGCAGAAGCCGGCCAGCGCGTACCAAAGATAGAGTCGCTCTTTGGGGCGCATGAGCAACAAAGCAAAACCGGAGACGCAGTAGAGGAAATTGAGCAGCGCTGAGATGTTCTGCGCAGTCAGTGCCCAGAAGGTGTCCCGGTCCTGCAGGGTCATCCAGTGCTTCAACTGACCGACATCCCCAATTCGAGGCGGAGCCGGGAATCCTCCGTCGTAGAACATTGCCCAACCCGGCCAGTGCCATACGCGGATGGCAATCTCCATCTGGCCGTTTCTTTCTGGCGGCAGCAAGATGATGTGCTGGTGAAGGCTGTAGATGGTCGCGTCGGGCGGGAATCCTCCAAACGATCCAATCATTTTGCCGTCAGCAAACACCTGGTAACTGGTCATGATTTTTGGAACGTAAAGAGCAAGCTGCCGGTGGCTACTGGGCAGAATCACTTTGAAGCGGTACCAGGCAAAGCCTCCGTAATCTTTGTAGCCTTGTTCGCTCCAACTGATTGAAGAAGAGATGAGCGGCCAGGCGGAGTCATCCAGGCCCGGCTCGGACCAGCGGGCATCGTCGCCGGTATGGAACCGCATGAGGCCCGCCAATGGCGCCATCGGCACGCGGTCCTGCTCCATGTTGAAGACTTGGGCGCACGCAGGCAGTGTCAATGCGGCCATCGCCAGCAAAACCAACTTACGCACGGCTCACCTCCGCCGGAGCGAATACGAGCGTCAACACAGTGATGCCGTCTTCCTGTCTGTAGAATTCCGCCGCGCGAGGCGGGCGCTGGGGAAGCATGGAAAGAGCATACGCTCAGCCATTTGCGAAGCAGTAGCAGTTTCTTGCGACGTGTTCGCTCATGGGGAGTGGCAGACCGCCGTGGTCGACCGTCCGATACAATGCCTCAAGATGCTCTTCGCTGCTCTTCCCGCTTACATCGACTGGCACTGGCTCTGGCTTTCGGTGGCTGCCTTCCTGGGCGGTCTGCTCAACGCCGTAGCCGGCGGAGGCTCATTCCTGCTCTTTCCGGCGATGCTCAGCATGAGGATGCTGCCCATCCAGGCCAACGCGACCAACACGGTGGCCCTGTGGCCCGGCCAGCTCACCTCGATCGCCGCCTACCGCGAAGACATCCGCAAGAATCTGTCGCTTGCTCTGCCCATGGCGCTGGCCGGGCTGCTGGGCGGAACGGCCGGCGCCATTGTGTTACTGATGACACCACAGTTGACCTTCCTGCATCTGGTGCCGTGGCTCCTCCTCATTGCCGCGCTCATCTTTGCCGTCAGCGGCCCCGTGTCGCGCCGGCTGGAAAAGCTGCGCGCCGTGCGGGCCGGCCAGATCGAAACCGAGGCTCGCACCGTGCGCCGGGTTCCACTGTTTGTGGCTACGGCGGCGGTCTGCTTTTACATCGGCTACTTCGGCGCGGGTGCGGGCTTTGTCCTCATCACGCTGCTCTCGCTCTTCGGCATGCAAGACCTGCATGAGATTAACGCGCTTAAAGTGGTCTCCACCACCATGGCCAACGGCATTGCGTTTCTCATCTTTGTCTTCAACGGGCAGGTAGTCTGGCGCTATTGCCTGCTGGCCATGATTGCGGCCGGCATCGGCGGTTACACTTCGGCCAGTCTTGCGCGCAAGGTGCCGCAGCCGGTGTTGCGCGGGCTCGTTGTCTTGATCGGCCTCACAATGGCCGCGTGGTTCTTCTGGAGAAACCCCTAGCCCATGCATCCACTGCATCAATTCTCCCCCGCGGTCTATAACTGGATCGGCTCCACCGCGGCCACCTGTACGACGATTTCGTTTCTGCCTCAACTCATCCGGGTCTGGCGGCGCAAGAGCGCGCGCGACATATCACTGACGATGTTCCTGCTCTTCAGCTTCGGCGTTGCATGCTGGCTGATCTACGGTGTTGGCATCGGCTCGGGCCCCATCACGGTGGCCAACGCCATTACGCTGATCCTGGCGCTGGCGATCCTGGCGCTCAAACTGCGCTATGACCGCGTGAGCCCACGCAGCGAACCGCGCGCGGACTCACGCAAGGTCACTTCGATAAAATAAGGCTATGAGCCACGAGGGCATCCGCTACATCTCCAAAGAGGAGCAGGCGCAGGAAGAGCACGAGAACCGGCCGCTTCCGCGCATCGCCATGACGCCAGCGAAGGTGCGCGTGCTGCTGACCGAGGGCAAAGGCCTTGAAATCGAGTGGCAGGATGGACACCAGAGCGCCTGGAGCTTTGCCTGGCTGCGCGACGCTTGCCCATGCGCCACCTGTGTGGAAGAGCGCAAAAACGAAGGGCGCAACATTGGCCAGCCGAAGGCGAAGTCCGCCGACCTGCTGCCCATGTACAAGCCGCCGGCCAAACCCGCCAGCGCCAGCGCCGTGGGCCGCTACGCCCTGCAGTTCAACTGGCAGGACGGCCATTCGAGCGGCATTTACTCCTGGGAGTATCTGCGCCGCAACTGCCAGTGTGCGGAGTGCCGCGTTGCGGCGGCGGAGTCTGACGGTGTGCTGCACTAGTGTCCTGAGTCATTAATTCGTTTACAAAAGCGGGCAACGGAATCGAGAATCTGATCTGTGGTG
>JAJZGF010000105.1 GCA_021805025.1 Acidobacteriota bacterium | reverse complement strand
AACCTCACCTGCCTCAATCCCTGCGTCGGCTGCTTCACGCATCTGCCAGGTACGTCCCTTCACATAGGAAGTCCGTCCATCGAAGAGATTCTGACCATCGTGCAGATAGAGCACTGGATAGGTCCGCTCCGGGTGGCTTTCATAACACGGTGGAACGTAGACGATGACACTTCGCTCGCCAGGCAGACAAAGGCTCGTGAAAGCGCCATGCAGATGAACACGCGGATGTATGCCTGCGTCCTCTGCCGTGAGCAACACATCCTGTGTTCCTGATTCTGCTTTTGATTCCAGGGTCAAATCCTGAACTTTCCTCGCGGAATTTGATTCGTTGGGGCGGGCTGAAAAATTACCCTCGTGGCTGTTACAGTATCAAGAAAACAGCGGTTCTCCAACGCCCGCTGCGCACGTGCCGCAGATGTCTCAGCCATGAGCGGCGGTCCAGGCGGCCTAATTCAAAAGGGAGATCCCCCGGCTCTGCCGGGGTGGCAGTAGAACTTTGAGAATTCCGGGAGTATGTTCTCCCTCGAATTGGCTGTGCTGCGGCAGTAAAGACAGCAGTACGAGGCTTTTGCTTTTGTTCTTGCTTTTGCTTCGGACGGTTGCGAAAAGGCCCCTTTGAGGGGCCAGCAACCGTAAAGCCACCGGCTCTGCCGGCGGATACTTACTTGCAAGCGTTTATCCACTGTTTTATATGGAGAGATCGCAGTATGAATCGGGAATATCACAAGTGGCGTTCCCCGAGACTGGGTCGCGAAATGGAGTTGCTGATCTTTGGGCACGCCGGGCTGCCGGTATTGGTTTTTCCCACGTCGGGTGGACGCTTTTTCGAGTTTGAGGATCGGGGCATGCTCTCTGCCCTCGGCGGAAAGCTTGACGGGGGGCATTTGCAGCTGATTTGCGTTGACTCGGTCGATATGGAGAGCTGGTACAACCGGCAGGTACCACCGCGTTGGCGCATTGCCCGTCACGTCCAATACGAGGACTATCTGCTCACCGAGGTTCTGCCGCTGATCCGGCTGAAGAATCAGGATTCCCATCTTGTGGCCCTTGGTTGCAGTTTCGGAGGCTATCACGCAGTGAACATCGCACTCCGCCA
The DNA here is from genome assembly GCA_021805025.1 of Acidobacteriota bacterium. Lineage (GTDB taxonomy): Bacteria > Acidobacteriota > Terriglobia > Terriglobales > Acidobacteriaceae > Telmatobacter. Next base: position 12,352 of record JAJZGF010000105.1, on the reverse strand, counting down.
TCCGGACATCTTTACAGGGATGCTGGCGCTGTCAGGAGCCTTCGATCTCTCCACCTTCCTGCATGGCTACCATGATCAGGACTGCTACTTTCATCTCCCTACTCACTATCTGCCCAACCTCAGCGATCCCTGGTATCTCGAGCAGTATCGGCGGAACACGTATATCCTCGCCACAGGTTGGGATGATCAGTGCCTTGGCCAAAACCAGAACCTGGACCGAATCCTCAGTTCCAAAAACATTCCTCACAATCTTTATATATGGGATTCATGGAACTCCCACGACTGGCCAACGTGGTATCGCATGGTGCAGGAGTATTTGTAACTGATCCGGATCTGAACATCGCAGAAGGAGCGCCCCAATGAGCCAACTCAATCCTTACGAACGCTTCCTGGATGGCCGCCCGATTCAGACCATTCTGGCAGCCACCCCCGCTACTCTTGCCGAACTTGTTCAGTCGATCGGTGAACCGAAACTCTCTACCCCCGTCGCTCCCGGCAAGTGGAGCCCGGCGCAGATTATTGCCCATCTCGCAGACTGCGATCTTGCCTTCGGCTTCCGCCTGCGACAGACACTGGCCGAGGAAGATCATGTCGTGCAGCCATTTGATCAGGACCGGTGGGCAGCGCAGTACGCAGGAATCTCCGCACAGCAGGCCCTCAGTGCATTCGCCGCGCTGCGCCAATGGAACCTGCAGCTTATCTCTGGAGCGTTACCCGCGCATGCGAATAAAGCCGTTCGGCATCCTGAACGAGGAAGCATGACGTTCCTCACGATCGTAGAGACCATGGCAGGCCACGACCTGAACCATGTGGCCCAACTCAAGAAGGTGGGGGGTTGAACTGCACGGCCATTTTCCGCCCGGATATTGCATCGTTCGCCTTGCTGGTTGCTGGAGCCGACAGAGCCTCAGCAGCACCATGCAAGCCTCAAATCGACTGCCTTTTAATGGAACGAACTGAGTTGTTTCGGCACCGGTGATCTTTCTTATCCCAGCATCGGGCAATGGTTCGGGCTTGCACGGTCACCAAACACGCATCGTGACCAGACCGCGACCACAAATGTCACACGCGCGGAATGGTAGTGTCGTCAAGGTTTGCCCGATCAGATGCCAAGGATCACCCCGCTTTGCCTGTCGCGGGATTTCGAACAGGATCAGAGCTCAGGCAAAAAAGTGAAGAGTGAACGATGCAGGACTCTTCGCGCTCATGTGGATACACTTTCACAGACTGCAAGCCAAGAATCCTCCGCGATTCAAAGGCGGCGTGCAAGCTGACCAGCATTGAGGCGTCTCTCAAGCTCGGACTCGGATAAATGGTCAGTACAGTCAGCGGCGTGGCTGCAAACCCCTCATTGTCTCGGACAATGCGGATCACCAGGGAGTCGCTCGATGAAGGGTCCTTGCCGATGAGCAGCGGCAGAACCAGAACGCCGCGCGGGGCCAGGTCATGGAGCCACGCCGCAGGGACGTGCGTGACACCGGCGTTGACAAGAATCGCGTCCGAATGGCCCGGTGCGGCCCTCGCTCCATCCAGATGAAGGAGTTTTACCTGCCGAAACTCGCGCAGATTCGCGGCTGCCTGCGCGGCAAGCTCCGCATCGACCTCCAGGGCCACAACGCTGCCACTCCGGCCCACAATCTCAGCAAGAATCGCTGTGTAGTAGCCCGTACCGCAGCCGATGTGCACGACACGCTTCCCTGGGCCAAGGTCCAGCGCTTCCAGCAATCTTGCGATAAGGCTTGGCTGTCCATTGTTGAGAATCTCTTGTTTCTTGAGCGCCACAAAAACATCATGATAGAGATCGCGAATGTCGTCTGTGGCCCGGTAGGATCCAGTCTGCAGGGAGAAGCCGGAGGAGTACCGCCAGGGCGGAGCGCCCAGAAAATGCTCGCGCGGCACATTTGCAAAAGCCTCTACCAGCGCCTGAGAACGGATCCCGGCGACTACACGAATCTCCTCCGCATAGAACCGCCGGCACTGGTCTACGGTCAGGGTGCAATGGTCAGGGGATGCCACGCCATCCCGGCGTCTCGCTTTCGGCGTGGAACTCGGCTCGGTCAACCTGTTCCCTCTTGCCGTTCAGTGACTCTCTGCGACTGGCTTTACGCTGCTGCAGTCAGTGCTTTTGAAGACGGATGTGCTTTCCGCTGTCCACTCGAAAGGCTGAGACCGGGGCCCCATCTGCATGGAACCGATGAAATGCACCTTGCTGGTGGAGTGGTCGGCATCCGTCCACGATGCCTGAATGTCACCCTTGCCCTGTAGATGTCCTGTGCAAACCATCTCTGCAGTCATGCCGTTAGTCTTCTTTACGACATTGGACACCTGGCAGTCGCCATGCACCTCCGGTGGGACCGACCCGTATTTGTCAATCTGTGCCTGGGTTACGCAGACCTGCGTTGTGTGAGGTCCACCGCCTGGATTCATCCCCGCAGGAAATGGGGACTGTTGCCACGACATTGTGGTGTTGACCTCCCACAAGCCTGCCTTGCGCGTCTGCGCTGACGCTAAATGGACAGAAACCGCAAGGCAAACTGCTCCGAGAATACATCTGTGAGCGATCGACATTTGCACTCCTTTCGCGCCCGCCCGACACGGCGCCCATGAACACTCTACCTGTTCGGCATGATCCCTGAAAGTGAAATCTGGCTCCGATTCAGCGAAGACTCAGGCCCGCCGCGATCCTGAACGGGCAATAGAAAGCAGGGCGCCGGTTACCCGGTTTGACGCATGGCGAACCACATTTTCTTCGAGGGCAAAATCTCCCGTGATGCAGCGAACACCGAGCGCTTCGATTCGCTCGACGTCTGCCTCAATGGGGGAGGCATTTTCCAGCGCATATCTGGCCAGGGTTTGCTCGGAAAAGGGGGCCGTATTCACAATGGCGTAGTCAAATATGGGCGCGCGCGTGTGTTCGTAGATGCGCTCAATGTGCTCGGCGGCCGTAAGTCCGAGGCTTTCATTGGCCTGGGTCATCAGGTTACAGACAAAAACACGAATGCCATGAGCTCTTGACAGGGCGGCAGGAATGCCCCTGACGAGCAAATTCGTAATGAGCGAAGTGTACAGCGAGCCGGGGCCGACAGTAATCAGATCCGCCCGTTCGATCGCTTCCAGGGTCTCCGGGACCGCCGCCGCATCCGGCGGATCGAGCACCAGTTCGGCGATGCTCTGACGGCTCGCCGTGATATTGGTTTCGCCGCGCACAACGGACCCATCCTTCATGTGCGCCACCAGGGTTGCATTGGCGATTGTGACTGGATAGATTCGCCCGCGTGTCGCCAGGATCTTTGAAGCCAGTTGGATGGCGTGGGCAAAGTCGCCGGTAATCTCAGTGAGCGCCGCAACAAACAGATTCCCGAAGTTATGGCCCTCCAGGGCATCCCCGGAGCGAAAGCGATGAGCAAACAGTTGCGTTAAGACATCTTCTTCTTCGCTCAAAGCCACCATGCAGTTGCGCAGGTCGCCCGGAGGAAGCATGTTGAAATCCTTGCGCAGCCTGCCGGAGGAACCCCCGTCATCGGTCACCGTTACGACTGCGGCCAGATCGGCAATCTGGCACGGTTCAGCGCATGCAGCCCCGGGCAGGACTACGTGGCGTCGCAGCCCTCGAAGCAGGGTCGACAGACCCGTGCCGCCGCCAATGGCGACCACGCGTATGGGTCGGGGGCTGGCCGCTGAAGGCAGGGAATGGGGCTCCAGGAAGGAATCCGCGGTCAGGGGCAACAAGCTCGAAGTGGGGGCAGATTCCACGATATTTTCTACGAAACTTCAGGATACAGCAGTTCCGTGAACCGGGGATCGTCCACCATGCTTTGAAAGTCGTTGTCAGATCGGGCCTGGAGACGATTCCGAGGATTCAGCTCGATCGCACGTGCAAGGTGCTCCAGACAATCTTCTGCGCGCCCGGTGATTGAATCCAGGACGGCCAGCCCATAATAGGCGTAATCGGCTTCCGGATGGTCAGTCAGAACGCTCTTGAGCTGTTCGCCCGCCTCCCCAAAGTAGCCCGCGTTCAACTGCGAAATCGCGTAGTCGAACTTTTCCTCGGCGGTGAGGAACGCAAGACCCTTCCGGTCCATCTGCCGCTTACATGTCTGGATGTACATGCGGCAACGCTCGACAATCTCTGCAGGTGCGCCGGGAAGCAGCTTGTCAAACGCGGCCAGCGCGCGCTCATACTTGCCCTGCTGTACCAGTTGAACAGCCGCCTGATAATGCTGGAATACTGCTGCCGTGGCCGTGGTAGAACGGCCGCCGGGTTTGGCGGCCAGTGTAGGAGTCTTTTTGCGGCTTGCCGCCGTGGCTCGGACCTCTTGCGTCATGGATTCGCCGTAAGCTCGCAGTCTGAAGAAGCAGTCTTGGGACAGATATCCGCGTTCCAAAACAGCCGCCAGCGGATTGCGCCGCTTGAGCACCTTTTATACGCAGAACCCCCGGTTACGTCAATGGGAAAGCAGCGAAGCGCAGTCATGGGCCGGCCTCTCCCGGTGGATGGCGATAGATGGATGGGTTGAGTGAAGGGTCGTTGTACATCTTCAACTGGAGATAGAGCTTGAAGCGGCGCGTTCCGGCAAGCGTCTCCCGCCACAGGGTCTCCAGGCACCCGGCCAGGTCGTCCCGTTGTTCCGTCAGAATGGCGAGCCGCTCCCGGTTGCGGGCCATGTGGGCGGGCGCAGCATTGGGCCGCTCGGTCTCTTCGCGGGTGTGGTAGATCTTGAGTGCGAGAATCGACAGCCGGTCGATCATCAGGCCAGGGGATTCCGAGTGCAGCGGTGCGCCTGCGATGGGCAGCCCTTGGGACGCCAGCCACTCAATCAGCTGCCGGTCCAGTTGCTCGGCCAGATCGTTGCGGAGCTGGTTGGTGCGGTCGATACGGCGTTTAACGCCGGCCAGTTCGGCATCCGTTGCGCCCGGGTTGCGTGCCTCATCCTCAATGTGCCAAAGCTCAAAGTTGGCCCGATGCTGGCGCGCAACGCTGTCCAGCCAGTCTCCGTCGGAGGACTGTTTTGTACCTGCCGATTCGCTTTCCATGTGCCAGATGCGCGTCAGATGCCCATGCAGGTTCACAATCGCGTTGGCAGAGAGCATCCGGCGGTTCCTTTACGGAGGATTCAAAGCAAATTGCAGAACCTATGGTAGAACTATCCTCAATCGGCGGTCCAATCGGCGGAGGCCCAATGGCAGATAAGACGCACCGGTTTCTTTGCATCGCCAGCTATGAAAAGGGCCAGGACTTCCTTCGCCAGTGCGCGGAGATGGGTGTAAAGCCCACTCTTCTGACCGTGGAGAAGCTGCATGATGCGGACTGGCCGCTCGATGCAATCGAGGATTTGGCGACGATGCCCGCCGGCCTGACGCGCGAGCAACTGGTAAACACCGTCTGCTGGATGGCCCGCGGCCGTCGCTTTGATCGCATAATCGCTCTGGACGAGTTTGACCTCGAATCTGCCGCACAGTTGCGTGAACACATGCGGATTCCCGGCATGGGAACAACCGTCACGGCATTCTACCGTGACAAGCTGGCTATGCGGTCCGGCGCCCGCGATGCGAGGTTCCTTGTGCCGGAGTTTACCCCAGTGCTGAACTACGACGACTTGCGCGCGTACATGGCGCGTGTGCCCGCGCCTTGGCTGCTTAAGCCGCGCGCGGAGGCTTCGGCGCTGGGGATCAGGAAGATTCACGAGCCGGAGCAACTGTGGCGGGCGCTGGATGAACTTGGAGATAGGCAGAGCTACTTTCTGCTGGAGCAGTTCGTGCCCGGCGACATCTTCCACGTGGACTCGATTGTGAGCGAAGGGCGCGTGGTATTTTCGGTGGCGCATCAGTACGGGCGGCCACCAATGCAGGTGATGCACGAGGGCGGCGTCTTTACCACGCGCACGGTAGACCGGGAGAGCCGTGACTGGCAGGAACTGACGGCGCTGAACGGCGCGCTGGCTCCTGCCTTGGGTATGGTGAGCGGGGTCACGCACGGGGAGTACATCCGCGCCCATGCCGACGGGCGCTATTACTTTCTTGAGATTGCTGCTCGAGTCGGCGGTGCCTTTATTTCCGACTTGGTGAACGTCGCAACCGGGGTCAATCTCTGGCGGGAGTGGGCCAAACTGGAGGTTGCGAACCTGCGCGGCGAGAGGTACACTGCGCCGGAACCTTTTGTCAGTTATGCGGGGAGCGTCTTGTGCCTGGCAACCACAGCCGAACCCGACACATCGGGCTTTGATGCGCCGGAGATTGTGGTCCGCATGAAAAAGCGCCATCATGCGGGGTTGATTGTCCGTTCGGAGGACCCCGTTCGGGTAAGGGAGTTGCTCGAGCTGTATAGCGCAGACTTCGCGGAGCGATTCCTGGCACAGATGCCGCCGCCGGAGAAGCCGACGGCGTGAGCACATCTCCTATGCAATGAGAGGGAATCCATGCAACTCGCAGAGACTCCTGAAATAGTGATCTGGCCTGAGACTCACTATGCCTTCGTGGAGCGCCGCGGGCCATTCGTGAACATCGCCCCCGCAGCATGGCAACGCCTGCATGCTCAGGCGGCCGCCCTTTCCGCGCACAACCAGATCGTTGGCGCGATGGCGCTCTACAAGACAGGACCGCAGGTCTACCGCGCAGGATTCATGCTGGCTGCAGCCGCGACGCACTTGCCCAACGAGCTCACCTACGAGAGGTTTTCCGGCGGCCGCTACAGGCGCTTTGTGCTCACGGGCCCTTATAGCGAATTGCCGGAGGGATCCGGGCGCGTGTGGAAGTCTGTGGCGCGGGAGGGACTGAAGCTTCGCGATGACTTTGCCATCGAGAATTATTTAAACGATCCCAACACGACGCCAGCAGAGGAATTGATCACGGAGATTCTGGTTCCCGTCGTGGAGTAGAGGCCAGCCGTGCAGCTTGGGCATTAGACTGGTTCCGGGAGAGGGATCATGGACAAGAAATGGCAGTATCCGCATCGGCGGTGGAATCCGCTGCGCCGGACCTGGGTGCTGGTTTCGCCACACAGGACGCAGCGGCCCTGGCAGGGCGAAGTAGGGCAGAAGGCGATGCCCTCAGGAGTGTCCTACGATCCGGAATGCTATTTGTGCCCAGGGAACAAGCGGGCAGGCGGGCACGCGAATCCAGCGTATGAGTCGATCTTCACATTTGTAAACGATTACGCCGCGCTGCTGCCGGAGACCTCGTCTGTCAAGGACGCGCCGGCCTCTGCGTTGCTGCAGGCGGAGCCCGCACGAGGGCTATGCAAGGTCCTGTGTTTCCATCCCGACCACAGTCTGACGCTGGCGCGGATGACGCAACCGGAGATTCGCCGCGTGGTGGATGCCTGGGCGCGTGAGTATGAGGAACTGGCAGCGCTGGAGTGGATCGAGTACGTGCAGATCTTTGAGAATCGCGGGGCGATGATGGGCGCGAGCAATCCGCATCCGCACGGGCAGATATGGTCCACCGGTTTTGTGCCCGATGAGCCTGCCGCCGAGACCGCAGCGCAGCGCGAGCACCTCACGCGCTCGGGGCGCTGCCTGCTTTGCGACTACGTTGCCGCCGAGCGTGAAGCGAGCGAGCGCGTGATCTTCGAGAACGAGCACTTCGCCGCGATCGTTCCCTGGTGGGCGGTGTGGCCGTTTGAGGCCTTGCTGGTGAGCAAGCGGCACCTGGGGGCAATGCTTGAGTTGAGCGGAAGCGAGCGCGATGCGCTGGCGGATGCGCTGCGGCGCTTGACGACGCGCTTTGACAACCTCTTCGAGACGAGCTTCCCTTACACAATGGGATTTCACCAGACGCCGACGGATGGAAAGGAGCACGCTGAGTGGCACTTTCATGCGCACTTCTATCCGCCTCTGCTGCGTTCGGCCACGGTGCGCAAGTTCATGGTGGGCTTTGAAATGCTCGGAATGCCGCAGCGGGACATCACGGCAGAGCACGCAGCGGAGAGGCTGCGCGCGTGCTCAGAGGAGCATTTCTGGCCGCGGGGATGAGCCGGCGCGAACTGGAACGCTCGGGTCTCCGCGTGTTGCCTTGCCGCGATTGAGCGACATCCGGTGGTGATTCCTTGCAAGTCGATCTAGAGTGTCGCGACCGCCGAAAAGCGGGCAATGGAAGGAGCGGATGGAAATACATTCGAGGTGAAGCTCAACCAGACAGGATCATTCTTTGATTTGCGAATCAATATTGCGAGGAGTTAGCAGCAGGTCGGCGGGTTTTTGTTGTCTGTAAGCATCTGCCGCTGAACTCTTCGGGGTCGCCGAGCAGGCGGTCCCCAATTCCAGAAGGCTTCCCGTCAACGGTCCGAAGCGTGTATCGACGAACGCTACCAAAATCGCTAAACACGGTGTACTCGACAGTTACGGACTTCAGCGACTTCTGTATCGCTCGGTCGCGCAATGCTTGTGACCTTACTGATCCGGCCCGGATGAGTGAGACTTTATATTAGGCTGAAGCGTCTCATGGGCATGGCGAAGACTGAGGCCCATCGACTTCCGCGAGTGGTGTTGAACGAGCGTCGTCGTCGCGCTGTGAAGTTACGCTTGAGCGGCGTGACGATCGCCGAGACTGTGGTGCAGTGCGAGTTGGGTCGATCGGCGGTGATCCGCGCGATGCAGGCCTACGAGCGCGGCGGGTGGAAGGCCGTGGCGGTGCCGATTGTCGGTCGGCCGCAAGGTTCGGGCCGCATGCTGACGGCCGATCAAGAGAAGAAGATCCAGCAACTGATCCAGGACCGCACACCGGATCAGTTGAAGCTGGCTTATGCGCTTTGGACCCGCCAGGCGGTCAGCGAGTTGATTGAAGCCACGTTTGGCGTGCGGCTCACGGTGCGTAACATGGGCAAGTATCTGAAGCGCTGGGGATTCACGCCGCAGCGGCCGCTGAAGAAAGCCTATGAGCAGTCGCCCGAGGCGGTTCAGAAGTGGATCAACCATGAGTACCCGAAGATCGCCGCGCAAGCCAAGCAGGAAGGCGCAGAGATTCAGTGGGGCGATGAAACAGGGTTGCGCTCGGATGATGTGCGCGGCCGTGGCTATGCGCAGAAGGGAAAGACTCCCGTGGTGCTGGCCAATGCCAATCGGTCCAAGCTGAGCGTGATTTCGACGGTGACCAACAAGGGCCAGATGCGCTGGAAGGTCTTCTCCGGAGCGCTGAACACGAAGATATTGATCGGATTCATGAAGCGGCTTGTGCATGGACGGCAGAAGAGAGTGTTCCTGATTCTGGATAATCTGCGGGTGCATCACTCCAAGGCAGTGAGGAAATGGCTCAAGGAAAACGAAGACAAGATCGCGATTTTCTATCTGCCCAGCTACTCGCCAGAGTTGAACCCGGACGAGATGCTCAACGCTGACCTGAAGCAGCATGTGACCAAAGCTGCTCCTGGCAGAAACAAGATCGCCCTGACCCGCACTGCCATCGGCGCCCTGCGCAGCATCCAGAAGCAGCCCGGCAGGGTCGAAAGCTACTTCGGCCAGAAAGATGTCGCCTATGCCGCATAAGTTCCACTCTTCAGGGCCGGATCAATAAGGCCGTGTACCAGTCGCTCTTGCCGACTTGACGGAAGAGCACAACTGGCGCCTGCACGTTTTCCCTTTCAGAACCAACCTCACCCCATCGAACCTTTCCGTCCGGTGCAATATTCATACCAAAGGCGCGGGCGGAAACTCTGTTCATGAACACCTTCGAAGTGACCAGCCCCGCAACGATGATGAGCAGAAAGACGGCGCACAGCTGTACCAGCGCCTTTCCTTTGCCGCCGACCGAAGTTCTCATTGCACCGCCGTTCATAAGGTCGCTCTTTGAACCGGTCAAAATGAGTTCCGAAAATTGCATTGCGCTGCTGTCTTCTTGCGGAATGACTTCGGGCGCGTTTGGCCCAACTGAAAGTTATGGGTTAGTGAACTCAACCCCGGCGCGACCATACCGATTCAAGCATTGGGAGATGAGTTGCGCGCCAAATCGCCGGGCTTGCGGGCGCGGATGTGGAGAAAGATCGGCGCGACGCGAGTGTCGGCGAGGAGGGGCTCGGCTGCGGCCTGCTCCGCGCTGGCGCAGGGCTCTCCGAACTGCTCGATAACGAGGCCCGCCTCGCAGAGGATCCGGACCCAACTGCTGAGCGTGCGATGGAAGCGGGGGACGCGAAAGGGCGCGACGCGCTGGCGCTCCTCGGTGGAGATCGCCGAGAACCACCAGGTCTCCACCTCACCGTCGTAGTTGTCGAAGTAACGACCAACCTCGATGGCGCGCACGGTGCCATCGAGCTCGCGGAGAACCTTCCTGTTCGGCGGGACAAAGCATGGATGCAGAATGGAGAACTGCAGGAACCCGCCGGGCCGCAGCACGCGCGCGGCCTGCTGCAGGGCAAGAGCATGGTTCGGGATGTCCATCAGCGACATGAAGGCGGTGGCGAAGTCGAAGGCAGAGTCGAGAAAGGGAAGCGCCATGCCGTCGGCAAGCAGATAGGTGATGCCGAGCGGGTCGGCATCTTCTTCGATCTGCGCATGACGGATGAAGGTGGGCGCCACGTCGATAGCGGTGATACGGGCGCCGAGACGGGCAAGCTGACGGGTGTTGGCTCCTTCGCCGCAGCCGATGTCGAGTCCGGCCAGGCCGCGAACGGGCGGCAGCATGGCAAGAAAGGCCGGCGTGTTCAGCTTGTCGCGATAGACGTCGTAGCCGGCGCGGACGTGGCGCGTCCAAGTTTCGGCATTGGCTTCCCAGTAGCGCGCAGCCTCGGCGGGTTCCATGGTCGGTTCCTCGCAAAACGGGAGATTGTAAAGAACGCAATTGCTTGTCTGTAGAGGATGACAGGAAAGTGTGGCGGCCGGAAGGAGTGGTGAGCTCGCTGGGATTCGAACCCAGGACCCACGCCTTAAAAGGGCGTTATTAACGTTTCTGCACCGCATTGCACACCGCTGCATAAAGTCGCAAATCGCCAGTGTTTACAATGGTTTTAGTACATCACTTGAACCAGAACCCTCGCAGCGGCTTGCACCGAATACAGCTTTGGAGTATCACAAAAGTATCACAGTCCGGCGTATCGAAGACCCTCGCCAATGAGAAACGGCGACGATTTTGGTTCCCTTCGATCCCCGGTGTGACACGGGAGTGATACATATGCCACGGAGCCCCGCGCCGATCACAGGAGTGTACGAGAGAGTTCCAGGCAGCGGTATCTGGTCTGCCCGGATTCGCGTCAACAGCAAGCTGGTGCGGAAGAGTTTTGGTCTGGGCACAAAGGGACGAGCCGATGCGATCGCGTGGGTGGAGAAGGCGCGAACGATCAGGCGCACAGGAGAGGGCGTGTTGCCGGCGACGGCCAAGCGGCCTGTTCTGACTACCGCCGAGGTCGCTGTCCTCGGTGACGTCAATGCGATGACTGTTGCAAAGCTATGCGATGAGTTCGAACGGTATGTGAAGGCCCACCCTGAGGAGTACCGGGACCAGACGAACCCGCCGAAGAGAATCGCCGAAATCAAGGCGATGTTCGGCGACCGCGACGCGACAAAGCTGAAGTCAACGGAGATTGAGGACTGGCTCGACGAGATTCAGGAAGAGCGGGATCTGGCCAATGCGACCATCAACAAAATGCGCGGCACTTTTTCCATGGTCTTCAAGCATGGAAAGCGGAAGGACCTCGTCAATGTGAATCCAGCGGCAGATGTCCCTCTCCGCGATGTGGGCCAAGGGATCGTCGAGCGTTTCCTCGGTGCCGATGAGGAGAAACGGCTACGAAAAGTCCTACAGCAGAAAATTGATTCCCACGACCCCATCAAGCAGCCTGAACTGCGCAAGCAGGCGATTCACAGGCTCTTGGAGTTCGAGGTGTCCCTGAAGTCCGGGATGCGCAGGTCAGAGCAATACAACCTGCGGTGGGGCGACGTCGATTTTGAGCGGCGCATTATGCGCCTCCGAAAGACCAAGAATGGAAAGCCGCGCAATGCATTCATCATCGATGACGCGGCAAAGGCGCTAAAGCAGTTGCGCGAACTTGACCTCGAACGCAGGGACCGGTCCGGGAACCAGCCGAACAAGTCGCCGCAGGATGTGGTGTTCGCAAAAGCTGACAACAAAAAGTGGTGGCAGGCCGCACTGGACGAAGCAAAGATTACGAATTACCGGTGGCATGATAACCGGCATACCTTTTGCTCACGGCTTGTTCAGGCCGGTGTGCATTTGAAGGTTGTTCAGGAGGCTGCGGGTCATGCTTCAATCGCTTCGACCATGCGCTATGCGCATTTCGCGCCGTCGCAATTCGTGGATGCGATGGCTGTCCTTAATGCGAAGCGGTGACCCCACTGCACCATACGATCAAGAAGGGCAAAATCATGGGCCCTGGCGCTGTACTCCGCCGCTGGGCCGAGTCTCCTAT
>JAJZGF010000104.1 GCA_021805025.1 Acidobacteriota bacterium | reverse complement strand
GAACCGTAATAGAGCGGCATCATGAACAGACCTGCGATGAGCATGGCGGGAATGACGCCGATGGTACAGAACAGGACTGCCCTGAGGCCGAATCTTGCTCCCAACGCGCCCATGCCGATCACCTCGGGCGCGCCGAGGCTGACAGCAATAAAGGCCAGGCCGCAGAGCCATGCAGGCAGCGAGCGCCCAGCCAGCAGAAAGTCCCTGCTCGTCTTCACCGAATGCCTGAGAGCGATGCCGATGACCAGCACGAAGACGCAATAAGCAAGCAGGATCAACGCATCGGTAGAGGTCAAGTTCAACGCACCTACTCCTGAAGATCGAGGGGCACAGTCTTCACTTTACGCAGGGCCGCGGAGGCAAGTCCACAGACGCGGGAGTCGATGGCTATGACCGCGCTGTGCCGCGGAAACGCTCAGGCTCTCCCAAGATGGAGCAACCAGCCTTCACAAAGAAACTGCGATTTCAGTCTAAGCCGCAACAGTGCGGGAGGGCTTGTGTCCCCACTGGCCGTAGTAGGCCACGTAGATATAGCCCATGATAGGCAGGATGAATGCATATTGAATCCCGACCTTGTCGGCCATCACCCCGAAGAGCACGGGAATCACCGCTCCTCCCACATTGCCAATGGTGATGACGCCTGATCCTTTGCTCGTCAGCGGTCCCAGTTCCGCAATGCCCAGGGCAAAAATGGTCGGGTACATGACGGAGTTGGCCAGACCGCACAGCACCAGAGCCGATACAGCGACCGGACCGCTCGCAAACATCGAGACAAAGAGCAATACCACGCCCAGGATTCCCAGGCTGACCAGTATTTTTTCCGCCTTGATCCACTTCATGAGGAAGCTGCCAAGAAAGCGCCCAACCATGATGCCGATGTAGTAGAGCAGCACCATGAATCCGGCGGTTTCAACGTTGCTGACTCCCTGCTGCTGGCAGAATCGGATGCCGATGGCGGCGAGTGAAATCTCAATGCCGACATAAAAGAAAATGCCCACCATTCCCAGCACCGTGTGCCGATAGGACCAGATGTTGCGGGCGAGCAATGGATCGCCTTCTTTGGCGGGGCGAAATGCCTGCGTGGAAACAATCGCCGGCAGGTGCATGAACATGACGGCAAAGCCGAGCACCAGCAGGGCGGCAGCAATCGCGATATAAGGCCATTCGAGCATATGCGCCTCCATCGCCGCCGTCGCGGCCTTGCCGGAATGGGCCAGAATGAAGGTCGCCGCAACCCAGGGAGCCACAGCCGAGGCTCCGGAGTTGAAGGCCTGCGCCAGATTCAGTCGCGCGGAGGCGCTGTGCTCCGGGCCAAGAATCGCGACATACGGGTTGGCCGATGTCTGCAGGGCGCAGACTCCCGTGGCCAGGACAAAGATCGCCGTCAACGTGAGGGAAAAGCTCACCTGATTGGCCGCGGGAACAAACATCAAAGCGCCAACCACCATGATGAACAGAGAGATCACCATGGTTCGCTTGTAGCCCACCATCTCAATCAGCTTGCCACTGGGCACCGAAAAGACGAGGTAAGCCAGAAACCAGGCCGCGGTCGCCAGCATGGCTGGTCCGTGCGTCAGCTTGAAGACCTCCTCCAGCTTGGCCACCAGCTGGTTGTTGAGGCTGGTGAGAAATCCGAAGATGCCGAAGAGAACAGCAACCGTGAGGAACGGGCCGGTATAGTTGGGCGCGCCTGCAGACACCGCTGGAGTGGATCGTGTCGCCATGAAAGATTTCCCCGCTTCCTTCAATCAGGTACATCGGCCCTTGTTGTCTGCCGACAGAGGCTTGCGCAGGGTCAGGAAACACGCCTGGAAGGCCACCGCAGACACGGCAAAAGTGGAAGACCGCTCTGAAAAGTACCGAGACAACTGTACGCACTGGGGTGGAGGCTCGTCCAGTTGAAACTGAAAATGTTTTCATCGCCACGTCGACCAATTCGCATACCTCGGCGGATTACACTGGAGGTGCATGATTCCTACCCTTTCCTGGACTCCTGAAGGCGTCCGCTTTATCGATCAGACCAGGCTCCCTCTCGAAGAGAGCTACGTGCTTGCTTCCACCTATGAACAGGTAGCAGACGTGATTGTGACCATGGTTGTGCGCGGGGCGCCGGCCATTGGCGTTTCGGCAGCCTACGGCGTGGCGCTCGGCGCGCTGAAGACCAGGGCCAAAACGGCACAGGAGTTCGCGCCGGAGTTTGAAATTGTCTGCGCTCGTCTTGCCGGAACCCGTCCCACTGCCGTCAATCTCTTCTGGGCCATCGACCGAATGAAACGGCTGTTCGGAGACCTGCTGGCCTCCGGCGCGAATCTTTCGCAAGTGCAACAGCGGCTGCTGGCAGAGGCCCACGCGATGTACGACGAAGACATTGCCGCCTGCAAAACGATGGGCGCGTTTGGCGGGGCGTTGCTTCCCGATGAGGGTGGCGTGTTGACCCACTGCAACGCCGGTGCGCTGGCTACCTGCGGCTATGGCACCGCGCTCGGCGTCATTCGTTCTGCCGTGGAACAGGGCAAAAAGATTCACGTCTATGCCGACGAGACGCGGCCCTTTCTGCAGGGCGCACGGCTCACCGCGTGGGAACTGATGGAAGACGGCATTGACACCACGGTGATCTGCGACAACATGGCCGCCAGCCTGATGCGCGCGGGCAAGATCAAGGCCGTCGTCGTTGGCGCGGACCGCATTGCAGCCAACGGCGACTTCGCCAACAAAATCGGCACCTACAACGTGGCCATCCTGGCGAAAGAGCACGGCATTCCGTTCTACTGCGCCGCCCCCTGGTCCACCATTGATACGGCCACGCCCACCGGCGACGCCATCCCCATTGAAGAGCGCAGCCCGGTCGAAGTGACACACCATGGCGGCAAGCAACTCACTCCGCATGGCGTGGGCATCTGCAACCCGGCCTTCGATGTGACACCTGCGCGATATGTGACGGCCGTCATCACCGAGCGCGGCGTGCTGCGCGCACCGTACTCCGAGTCGCTGAAAGAAATGGAGAGGATCGCAGGCCAGGCCTGAGCGTCTACAGTATTGGAGTGGAGCTTCCCCGCCCCCAGGTTTTTCGCATTCGGCGCAAGTCGATCGTGCGCGCCATCGCCCTTTCCCTTGGCGCATTCATGGTCAGTTTGCGCCTGGCCGGGTTTCCGCATATCGAGGACCTACATGGCTCACGATGGCAGATCCTTGCGCTTGCAATCGGCGTCTGGGGTATGGCGGAGACCGCGCGTTGCATGGGCCGTCACTGGAACCTCTACCACGCAGGCATCCTGCTGCTGCTCTACGCCGACCTCATGATCTTGGCGATGATCGCCTTCCTTGTTGTCTATCCCTGATGCGGCGCCGTATGCATCTTTGAAAGCGTCGCATCGGAAGCGGAACCTCAAGGGACCGTGTACCCTCGGATCGCGCCTATCAAGCCGTTGCCGGAAGGGCTGGAGAGAGCAGTCTTCGCGGGGAAGACGAATTCAAATCGACTCCAATTTTCATGTGTCCAATTCCAAAGCCACCGTGTAGCATGGGCTCACGCACGGCACCGGGGTGCTGGTCCGGCCGGAAACGTGGCCCGGCAGCGCCCGTGCTGATCAAGAAAACGATGCACGATCTGACATGCACGGGAGGAAGAGATGCTGAAGGGATTTCGAGATTTCATTCTTCGTGGTAACGTGGTTGACCTCGCAGTTGCGGTCATTCTGGGCGCTGCCTTTAACGCCATCGTTACTTCGCTGGTCAGCGATGTGCTGAATCCGCTCATCGCAGCCACCATCGGCAAGCCGGACTTCAGCGGCGTCGTCCTGAACATCGGCAGCGGACACATCAAGATCGGAAATTTTCTCAACGCCACGGTCTCCTTTCTCATTGTGGCGTTCGTGGTCTACTTTGCCATTGTGTTGCCTCTCAACCACCTGATGGCCCGCCTGAAAAAGCCCGCGCCCGAAGCTCCATCGTCCGTGAAGACCTGCCCTGAGTGCCTGAGCGAGATTCCTCTGGCGGCAAAACGGTGCGCACACTGCACACAGGCGGTGGCTTAATCCAGCTCCCGCAGCGCGGGTGAAAACGCAAAGAAACCCAAAAACATGATGGCCGCAACTGCTGCCATCATGGCCAGCGCATGGCCGGTGGGGATATGCCGCGAGAGCTCACCGGCCAGCAGTGCGCCCAGCGGCGGAAGCCCCAGAAAGCTGGTGGTATAGATGCTCATGACCCTGCCCCGCATCGCATCCGACGACAAATGCTGAATCGAGACATTGAAACAGGAGATCATCAGGATTCCGCTGTATCCCTCACACAGCGCCAGCCCCTCTGACAGCGCAAACCGGTGCGAGTAGCAAAAGCAGATAATCGCCAGAAAAAAGAATAATCCGCTCACGGTCAACACCACGCCGCGATGGCGAAGGTTGCCTTTGGCCGCAATGGTTACGGCGCCAAGGACGGCGCCAAACCCTGAGCTGGCCAGCAGCCAGCCGAGGCCGCTTTCCCCGGCGTTTAACTGCACCTTGGCAAAATACGGAATGAAGGTGAGAAACGGGATGCCGAACAGACTCACGGCGGCCGTCATCCACATCAACACAAGCATCTGGCGCTCGCTGTGCAGATAGGCAAAGCCCGCGCGCAGGCTGGCCCAGATGCTCTCGTGCCGCGTTCGTTCGTCCTCCGGATAGCGGATGCGCGTCAACGCCCATAGCACCGCAAGAAAACTCACTCCATTCAGAAAAAAATTGCCTGCCACGCCCAACAGGACCATTGCGTAGCCGCCAAGCGTGGGCCCAAGAATGCGCGACATATTAAACTGCGCTGAGTTCAGCGCAATGGCGTTAGTCAGGTCTTCGCGCCGCACCAGCCGCGGCACCAGCGCCTGATAGCTTGGCGCGTTCATAGACATCGCCGTTCCATTCAGGAAAGCGATCAGCGCCACCTCCCAGACCGTGATGACCTTGAACCACGCCAGCGCCGCCAGCACGAAAGCAAGAAGCATCATCGCGGTCTGTGTGACAAGCAGAAGCTTGCGCTTGTTGACGCGATCTGCAATGACGCCGCCAAAGAGTGTAAAAAACAGGAACGGGATGGAGCCTGCAAAGCCCACAACACCCAACCAGAACGCGGAGTTGGTGAGCACCAGGACCAACCAGCCCTGGGCCACGTTCTGCATCCAGGTGCCAATGTTGGAGAGGAAGTTGCCGCTCCAGAAGAGGCGAAAGTTGGGATTGCGCAGGGCGCGGATCACCTGCGGTAGACGCAAAGCTTCTTCACTGGCAAGGGCGCGCGCCACCGCGGCGGCTTCCTCCGTGCCCACGAGCAGCGGAGCGTCTGGTTGAGATGGTTCGGTGGCGCTCACTGCCGCATCCTCTGGCCTCTAGTGTAAGCTGTGGCTTGCCCGCGGCATCGCAGCGGACCGCGTCATTCCGCATCTCATATCGCCGTGGAATCCAACTTCAGGAGAGTTCCATCATGCTCCCCCGCAAATCTCTCCGGCTCTTTGCGGCACTGTTGCTGGCATCGGGAGCATTTGTCTCCCTCGGAGGAGCACAAACCACGGCCTCAACGCCGTTCGGCTATCAGAGTTTCAGTCATGAAGCGACAATCGAAGAGAAGTTCATGGCCGTGCCCAGCGCGAGGCTTGCCGGCGAGGAATTGAAGGCGCTGACCGCAGTACCCCACATCGCAGCCTCGCCTGAGGACCACCAGACGGCTCTCTACATTGCGGACAAGTTTCGCGCCGCAGGCATGGCGACGCAGATTGTCCCTTATCGTGTCCTCCTCAACTGGCCTGAAGCCGTGCGCGTGGTGGCCTATGACCCTTCCGGTAAGACACTGATGACCGGACCAGCCCCCGAGCAAGTCCGCGGCGATCCTTTTCAGAACAATCCCCGGGTGGTGATGCCCTTCAACGGCTCCTCCGGCTCGGGCGATGTGACGGGCGAGGTCGTGTATGCCAACTATGGCCGCCCCGAAGACTTCAAGGAGCTTGAGACTCGGCGCATCAGCCTGCACGGCAAAATTGTCCTCATGCGCTACGGCGTCAACTTTCGCGGAGTCAAGGTCTACCTTGCAGAACTGCACGGCGCTGCCGGGGTGCTCCTTTACTCCGATCCGCAGGACGACGGCTACTACAAGGGAGATCCTTATCCCGAAGGCCCGTGGCGACCGGCGACCGGCGTGCAGCGAGGCTCTGTCCAGTACCTGTTCAAGTATCCCGGCGATCCGGAAACGCCGGGCATTGCCTCCACGCCCGATCTGCCGGACACTGAGCGGGTATCGCCCGATGGCAATCAGCCGCACATCATCTCCATTCCCCTCAGCTACCATGACGCAGCGCCGATCCTGCAGGCGCTCACCGGGCCCGGTGTGCCGGAGGGTTGGCAAGGCGCTCTCCCCTTCCGCTACCACATGGGACCGGGCGGCGTACGTGTGCATCTGGTTTCGCAGCAGGACTACCAGCGGAGAACGATCTGGGATGTCATCGGCACCATCCAGGGATCTGAGCTGCCGGATGAACAGGTCATCGTGGGCAATCATCGCGACGCATGGGTATATGGCGCGGTAGACCCAAACAGCGGCACCGCGGCCATGCTTGAGGCCATCCATGGCATTGCCGTTCTGCTCAAGCAGGGTTGGCGGCCCAAACGCACCCTGATCTTCTGCAGTTGGGACGCTGAGGAAGAAGGACTCATCGGCTCCACGGAATGGGTGGAACAGCATGGCGACGAAATGAGCCGCGTGGTCGCCTACTTCAATACGGATGTGGGCGTGGCCGGCCCTGACTTTAACGCGGCGGCCGTACCGTCGCTCAAGCAGTTTGTCCGCCAGGTCACACAGGCAGTCCCCAGCCCGGTGATGGGTACGGTCTATCAGCAGTGGCGTCTCAACCAGGCAGGCAGCAACGAACACTCCGCGTCCAGCGCGTCGCTCGAGTCCGGCGAAGAGGTTCAGGTCAACGATCTCGGTTCCGGCTCGGACTTCACGCCTTTTCTGCAGCATGCCGGCGTGCCTTCCACCGATGTCGGTTCGGGCGGCCCCTACGGCGTTTACCACTCCGCCTTCGACGACTACACCTGGTTTGTGATGAACGCGGACCCGCACTTCGTCTATCTGCAGCAGATGGCCCGCGTCCTTGGGCTGGAGGCCATCCGCATGGCCGATGCAGACGTATTGCCCTACAACTACCCGGCCTATGCGCGTGCCGTTGCTGCCTACCTGGAAGCGGCAGCGCGCAAGGCTCGCGAGGCAGGCCTCAATGCGCTGGACTTTGCCGATGCGCAGGCTGCTGCGGGCCGGTTTACCGCAGCAGCCGAAAAGGCATATGCCCTGCAGAAGGCTCCGCCCGGCAATCCTGCCCACCTTGACCAGACTCTCCGCGCGGTCGAAACCGACCTGCTTTCTCCCGCAGGACTGCCCACCCGCCCCTGGTACAAACACACCATCTACGCTCCAGGCGAGTTCACCGGCTATTCCGCAGTCGTCATTCCGGGTGTGAATGAGGCAATCGACGCGCACGAAACGTCCCTGGCGCAACAGCAACTGACGGTGCTTGCCGAGGCACTTGACCGCGCGGCGCAAACTCTTGATTCTGCTCAGTAAAGCGCTGTGCAGGCGGAACGGTGGGTACGCCGTGAATTTCCGATAAAGTGTGATGCAGATCACGTCTCATGCTCCAGGTGGTTGACCCCACCCCCTTCCGCTCGTATCGTTGAGATTGTCTATGAAGAACTCCAAAAACTCGTTGCGCATCGGCATCGCGGTGGCCGTTATCGTTGGCACCATTGGCTGGCTTGCTTTCAGCGGCTACGGATCCAGCAAGAGCTACTATGTGACCATCGCCGAACTGGGCGGTATGGGCGACAGAGCCTATAAGAGCAATCTGCGGGTGGAGGGCTTCGTGCAGCCGGGTTCTATTGAGCAAAGCGGGCCCCATGTGACGTTCCTGCTCAATGAGTTTGAAAGCCACTCGCCGAAGGCTGCTTCAGGCCATCTGCTCAAGGTGGTTTACAAGGGCTCTGAGCCGCCGCCGGATACCTTCAAGGACGACGCGCAAGCCCTCGCGATGGGAACCTATGGTCGGGATGGCGTCTTCCACGCGACGGAGTTGCAGGCCAAGTGCGCCAGCAAATATGCGCCTGCGCAGAACGGCTCCGCACCGGCCAATCCCCGCGCCGCTGCCGCGCAAGCGCCGCAGAACGGCGCGCCGGCCATGGCCAACTGACCGCATGACCGCGCAAGCCCCGGAGGCCGCCCGCTCAACCTTCTGCGCGCGTCTCGAACAGGTTTCCAAGCTCTTTGGCTCTTTTGCCGCGCTCCGCCAGGTCTCTGTGGAGCTGGAATTGGGCCGCTGTTACGTACTCATCGGAGAAAACGGCGCCGGCAAGTCCACGCTTCTGCGCATTCTGGCTGGTTTGCTGCGGCCTAGCCACGGCAAGGTCACGGTCTTCGGCGGCCATGAGCCGCATGAGGTCCGCGAGCGGATCGGCTACATGAGCCATGCGCCCATGCTCTACGACGAGCTCACCGGCGAGGAGAATCTACGCTACTTCGCCAGCCTCTATGCAGGGCGTCCGTGCCTCACCCCCGCTGAAGCGCTGCGACAGGTGGGCCTTGACCCTGGCCTGGCCCGGCCATTGGGTCAATACTCACAGGGCATGCGCCAACGCACCTCCCTGGCCCGCGTCCTGCTGCCCGCGCCGGAGCTGCTGCTGCTTGACGAGCCATTTTCCAATATGGATGTCGAGTCGGTCCGCCAGATGGTCGAGCTGCTGGCGCGCTTTCGCCAGGGCAATCGCACCATTGTCATCACCACCCACCAGCGTGAGTCCGCCGCGCCCATCGCCGACTGGATTCTCCGTCTGCAGGCAGGCCGCGTTGCGTCCTTCGAGCCGGGGAGTCCGACTTTATGAAGACCAACGGCGCGCGCTTCCTTGAGAGTCTGGGGATTGCCTTCGAGATTCGCGAGTACGAGGTAGACCCGGATAACCTGTCCGCAATCGCCGTGGCGAAAAAGATCGGCATGCCGCCCGAGCAGGTCTTCAAAACTCTGCTGACCACGGGCGGTCCGGGCGCCTACGTCTTCGCCGTCATTCCCGGCAACGCTGAACTCGACTTCAAGAAACTCGCACGCTCTGCCGGCCTGCGCAAAGCAGAGATGGTTCCGCTCAAAGACGTGCAGCCGCTCACCGGCTACGTGCGCGGCGGCGTCACGGTCTTCGGCGTACGCAAGCCCTTCCCTGTCTTTGTCGATGAAACCGCAATTCTCTTTGACTGCATCAGCGTGTCGGCGGGAACCCGCGGAACGCAGCTCATCCTCAGTCCGGATGACTATCTTCGCGCCGCGAAGGCGCTGGATGTCCCGGTCGAGACCGCTGACCTGACCAAACCCGCTCCGGAGGACCACGTCTGATGCCTCGCGCCCTCTGGACCCATCTCGTCAAGGATCTGCGCATCGAATGGCGCTCGAAAGAGGCCATCAACTCGATGCTCTTCTTCGCGCTCCTCGTGGTTGTGCTGTTTTCTCTGGCGTTCGATCCGCGCGGCTCCTTTGCCCGTGAGATTGCTGGCGGCGTGTTGTCCGTGGCAACCATGTTTGCCTCGGTGAGCGCGCTCAATCAGGCCTGGGCGCGTGAGATCCGCCATCAGGTGCTGGACGCGCAGCGCATGACGCCAGCGCCGGGCGCGGAGCTGTTTCTTGCCAAGGTCCTCGCCAACTTCCTCTTCGTCACCATTGTGCAGGTGCTGCTGGCGCCGGTTTTCCTGGTCATGTACAACCTCAGCATTCTGGGCCAGGGATGGCTGCTGGCCGTTGTGCTGCCGCTGGGCACCTGGGCTCTGGTGGCCAATGGAACCTTCTTCGCCGCCCTCTCGATCCGCAGCCGCAACCGCGAGTTGCTGCTGCCGTTGATCCTCTTTCCGATCTTTATCCCCGCGCTGCTCGCAATGGTGCAGGCCACAACGGCGATCCTGACCGGAGAAAGCGACCCAGCACTGTGGATCAAGCTGCTGATCGGCTACGACATTATCTTCACCACGGTCAGCCTGCTGCTGTTTGACGTAGTGCTGCACGCGGAATAAAAGAGTTGCTGCCTGATACTGGATCAGGCCCTGCGCTGCATCCGGGCCGCGCGTGCGTCTCCTGTGCGCTGCACCGGGAGTTTGCCCATCGTCGCAGGAGTCCGCTCTGTCTCCCGCCAAAGCCGGTCCAACTTCGCTCTTGACCGCCTGCACATTCCGGTCGCCCGTTCGAGCCATTCAGCAGCGATTTCGTCCAACAGCGCAATGAGGCTGATCGGCGCGGACTGGTCGCGAAGGAGCTGGCGAGCCTTCCGGGCCAGGCCGTCCCAGTCGTGCCAGGTTCCGATCGCGGTGTGCATGGCGCGCAGCGTGCGCAGCAGCTTGCGCGTCCTCATATCCGATGGGCCGGCGGCCTCTGCCGTGTACCGAAGCGCCTTGATCCGCTTGCGGAGATCGTGCAGGTTGCTCGCGTCCGGCTCCGGAAAATCCGCCATCAATGCCGCGATACCCGATGCAATGGATTGCTCGGCGTATTGCACCGGGGCGGCGCGCATAGCCCTTTCCATGGCGTCTGATGCTTCGCATAGCCGCGGCAGACTCTTTGCAATCCGAGCGGTGAGCCGTTCTGCAGCCGCGCGGCGGCGCTGCTTCAGGCGAGCACCCAGACAGTCTATCTGGCGCAGAATCTCGCGGCTCGTGTGAAGGCGCGCGGCGTTCGGCACGTCGAGACTAGCCCGAAGACCCGCCAGTCTGGCGCGATAGACGTCGAACTCGCGCACATGACTGAGAACCTGGCGGAGCTTTTCCGCCTGTTTCGTCCACCGTCGCAGGGCGTACGAAGCCGGAGATTTGACCAGTGGAGAAAATATCTGACAACTGCTCGACAACAGGCGTAGGGTAGCCACGCGCAGCATATGAACACGCCGTCGGCTCACCCTTTGCGCACATGCCCCAACTTGGATGCGCCAGCTGCGGAGCTGCGCATACCACGCTGCATCGACCGCCGCCTGGGTTTGCGCCTTGCCGGGAATAGCGGACAGGACCATCGAACGATCACCTTGCTGGCTCTATTCTGCACCCGCAGGGCGGCATTGTGGGAGTTCGCACGAAAGGCGCTGTCCTGCGAGTTGCAACGAAGCTCGCCGTCTGCTGCTATTCTGCAAGTGACTTTACCCGGCCTCTGAGTCGCAGTCAGACGCGACTCGACGCTGGAAACAGGACGCCTTTGAACCGGCACTGCGGGTATTTGCTCGCTTCACTCATGCTGTGCAGATCAGAGCGGTAGTCGGCTGCGCCGTCGCGAGAGAGATCGTCCGAGCCACACATCCCATCTGGCCGCTCTTTGAAATCAGGAGTATTGGCACTCAAAACTTCGATGACGACTGAATCCACAACCGCGTCCCGCCCGGCCCAGGCACCTTCCGCCCTGGCTGCCTGGGTGCTGCTGGCGGCCATCTTCGCCGCCGTGCAATTTGCTTCGCTTTTCTCTCCTTCGCTGCTGGACGACGTGGATGCAAGCCACGCCCAGGCCGCGCAACACATGGCCGAAAGCGGAGACTGGATCACGTTGAAAGTGGACGGCATCCGCTATCTGGAAAAGCCCCCGCTGCCCTACTGGATTGACGCCGGCCTCTACAAAATCTTCGGCCAGGACGTCTTTGCCACACATCTGCAAAATGCGCTGGCACTGCTGGGATGCGCCTGGCTCGGGTGGCTGTGGGCGAGCCGCGCCTGGGGACCGCGCGCAGGCTTCTACGCCGCGCTGGGAATCCTCACCTCCATCGGGCCGTTTCTCTTTACGCGCTTCGCCATTCCCGAGGCTTTGCTCAGCTTCCTCTTCCTTCTGGCGCTGTATTGCTTCCTCACTGGGATGGAGTCGCGCCGCCCTGCGCGCTTTTACGTTATGTGGGCTGCTTTGGCTCTGGCAACGCTGACCAAGGGGCTCATCGCGCCGGTCTTTTTCCTGGGCGCAGCCATTCCTCTGCTGTTTCTGAGCGGCCAGTGGCGGCGCTGGCGTCAGTTCAAGCCTTTCACTGGACTCCTGCTTTATCTCGCCGTCGCCGCGCCGTGGCACATTCTCGCCGGCCTCGCCAATCCCGACCAGGGTCACCCCGTCGGCAACCACCCCACGCCGGGAAACGTGCATGGCTTCTGGTACTTCTACTTCATCAACGAGCACTTCCTGCGTTTTCTGGGCGAGCGCTTTCCGCATGACTACAACCGCCTGCCGTTCGCGGCCTTCTGGCTGCTGCATCTGGTCTGGCTTTTTCCCTGGAGCCTGTTCTTCCCGGCGATGCTGGTGGTGGCCTGGAAGACCCGCCGCAACTGGCTGCAACACCTGCGCCGCGACGCCGGACAGACGGTCGACTTTTATCTGGACTATGCCGCCCGCGAAGACGTGGCCAGCTTCGTCTCCCGCTTGAAGTTTCGCGTGCGGACGATCTGGCTGCTCGGGCTGTTTGTTGCCTTCACGCTGCTGTTCTTCTCCATCTCCACCAATCAGGAGTACTACACCTTCCCCGCCTGGCCGCCGCTGCTGATCCTGACCGCGGGAGTGCTGGCAGGGATTGAAGAGGCATGGGGTCCGGCGGAAAGCTCCGGCGGAAAGCCCATGCTCTCGACCGCCTGGCTCACCGGTGCGCAAGCCGTCTTTGCCGTCGCGGGCGCGCTCGCCGCCATCGCCCTTGGCTGGGGGCTGTGGGAGTCGCGCAACCTGCCCTTCGTCGCGGACATCGGTACCCTTCTGGCGCATCGCGACGTAGGCGGCTATACGCTTTCAATGTCGCACCTGTTTGACCTCACCGGCCCGTCGTTCGCGGCACTGCGCCTGCCGGCCGTCCTGGCCATGGTGGCGCTGCTCATTGGCCCGGCCGTGGGATGTCTGCTGCGGTTGAAAGGAAAACACCTTGCCGCCACCATCAGCGTGGCCGTCACCGCAGCGGTCTTCCTGGTCGCGGCGCACATCGCGTTCGCGCGCTTTGAGCCGATGTTGAGCTCAAAACAGCTTGCCGACACGATTCTGCGCTATGGCTCGCCATCCGACTCGTTCATCATTTACGGGGATCAATCCGACGCCTCGTCGGTCGTCTTCTATACCCACAATTTCCTGCGCAAGCCCGCGGATATTGTCGTCGAGCCTTGCTCCCCGCATGGAGCCGGATCGTCGCTCTTGTGGGGCTCGTGCTACCCCGACGCGCCGCATATCTTTCTCAGCGAAGATCAGCTCTCCAGGATGTGGGGAACGGGCGAGCGCAAATGGCTCTTCGCGCAGGACACCAACCAATCCAAAGTGGAGCAGTTGCTGGCGAGGCGCCTGTACCCGGTGCAATCCATTGCCGACAAGGCGCTGTGGACGGACCGCCCGCTCACAAAATAGCGCAATCCCTCGGGGGAGAAAGACTTACTCAGCTGCCCGCATCTTGCCGCCCGGCAGCAACTGAAAGACCCGCCCGCGCCAGAGAACATGGCTGGACGAGTAACTCGCCGCCCAGAAGCAAAAACCCATCAGGAGAT
>JAJZGF010000103.1 GCA_021805025.1 Acidobacteriota bacterium | reverse complement strand
CGGCGCTTCCGCACAAACTGAGAATTATTCTCCGCCGCTACAGGGAGCCACAAAACACCTCGCACATCAACGCTTCCAGCTTGGAGAGTGCCGCATGAGCCGAGAGAGAACCTGGCACTGTCCAGTATATAAATAAACCTAGAATATAGAGTAAGACCTCTAAAAGCGGGCCCCGTCTGCCCCATTCTGATCGTCAAACCACGCTCAGGATGGGGCACTCACTTTCAGGCCATCGGCACGCGCAGCTCACCCCGCCTCCACAAGCCCGTAGCGCCGCTGCCATGCCTCTTTCAGTCGCGTCCAAACCCGCGCCCGCTCGGCCTCGCTGCCTTCCGCTTCGATACGTTTTTCTACGCGCGCGTTGGCGAACCGCACCGCCTCCTGCTTGGCCAACTCCAGCAGTTTCCGGTCCCGCACCAGGTTCGCCACGCGGAAATCCGGCAAACCCGCCTGTCGCGTTCCAAAGAACTCTCCAGGGCCGCGAATGGAGAGGTCGAGTTCGGCCAACTCGAAGCCGTCCTGGGTGCGGACCATGGCGTTGAGCCGCTCCTCGCCAACCGGCGAAATGCGCGGACCGGTGACTAGAAGACAATAGCTTTTGGCTGCGCCGCGGCCAACGCGGCCGCGCAACTGGTGCAGCTGGGCCAGGCCAAAGCGCTCAGCGTGCTCCACGACCATGACGGTGGCGTTGGGCACGTCCACGCCGACCTCGATGACCGTCGTGGCGACG
Source organism: Acidobacteriota bacterium (assembly GCA_021805025.1). Taxonomy (GTDB): domain Bacteria; phylum Acidobacteriota; class Terriglobia; order Terriglobales; family Acidobacteriaceae; genus Telmatobacter. Next base: position 12,789 of record JAJZGF010000103.1, on the reverse strand, counting down.
AGCACGTCGATCTCGCCGCGATGAAAGCGGCGCATGATGACTTCCTTGTCGTCAGCGCTGAGCCGCCCGTGCAGCAGTCCAACGCGCAAGCCTGCCAGCGCACCGCCACGCAGCTTTTCGTACATCTCGACGGCTGACTTGAGACCGCGCTTCGTCCCGGAACCGGCCTCCTCCAGCGCTTTGAAAAGCATATCCGCGGTCTTACCCTTGCGAGCTGCTTTGCGCGGCGCTGGCGCAGTAGGCGGTTCCGCGTCGAGCTCATCGTGCGAAAAATCCAGTTCAGGCTGATCATCTTTTGAACCCTCGATGACTGGGTAGACGATGTAAGCCTGCCGGCCCAGGCCGACCCGCTGGCGGACGAAATTCCAGACCTCCTCGGCTCTCTCGTCGGGTACGCGGCGGGTCACAATCGGCGTGCGTCCGGGCGGCAGTTCGTCGAGGACGCTCACGTCCAGGTCGCCGTACAGCGACAGCGCCAGCGTGCGCGGGATGGGCGTCGCCGTCATCACGAGCACGTCGGGCTCCGCCTGGTTGGGTTTTTTCATCAGGCGAAAGCGCTGCATCACGCCAAAGCGGTGCTGCTCGTCCACCACGATCAGCCCCAGCCGGTCGAACTCAACCTTCTCTTCGATCAGGGCGTGGGTGCCGATGATCAGCTGCGCTTCTCCGCTGTTGATCAGCCTGCGATTCACGCGCTTGCGGTCCTCGTCGAGCGACCCGGTGAGCAGGACAAGGCGGTAGTGCCGCGACGACCGCTCCAGCAGCTTGCGCGCTGCCAGATAATGCTGCGTCGCCAGAATCTCCGTCGGCGCCATCAGCGCCGCCTGGTAACCGTTCTCCATGGCCACAAGCATGGCCTGCAGCGCAACGATGGTTTTTCCGGAGCCAACGTCCCCCTGGAGAAGGCGCCGCATGGGGCTTGGCTGCCGCATGTCGCCCACAATCTCGCCCAGGGCGCGCTTCTGCGCCGCAGTGGGATGAAAGGGCAGCACCTCGCGGATGGCTTCGCGCACTTTATCCGTGGCGGCAAAGGCGATGCCGACGCGCTCGCGCATCCGGCGGCGCTTCAGCTCCAGGCCCAGCTCCAGAAAGAAAAGCTCCTCAAAGATGAGCCGCCGGTGCGCCGCGGTCCCCCGGGCCTGCAACTCAGGCGCCGATGTGCCCTCCGGCGGAAAGTGGACTTCGCGCAATGACTGCTCGCGCGCAGGCAGTCCCAACCTCTCCAGCATCGATCGCGGCAGGCACTCCGGAACCGCCCCGCGCAGACACTCCAGCAGATTGAAGATCACCTTGCGCTGCCAGCGCGAGGCCAGCCGGCTGCCGCCCAGTGACTCATAGACCGGCGTGATGCGGCCTACCTCGAGCAATCGCGTCTCGGCGTCGTCGCTCGCGTCCGGCAGCAGTTCCCACTGCGGCTGGATCATCTTGAGGTTGCTGGTCGAGCGGGATGGCTCGACCCTGCCGTACACCGCCACGGTTTGCCCTGCATGGAACTTGCCGTCCAGGTAGGTCGCATTGAACCAGATGCATTTCAGCGCCAGCCGCCCCTGCCCCAGCGTCAGCTCAAACAGCGGCATGCGCTTTGTCCGCAACAGGGCTGCTCCGCGCACTTCGGCGATTACGCTCGCCATCTCTCCCGGCTTCAGCTCGTCCAGACTGCGCGGATTCTGCCGGTCTTCGTAACGAAATGGCAGATGATACAGCAGGTCTTCTGCGGTCAGGATGCCCTTGGCCGCAAGCATCTCCGCCACACGCGGACCCACGCCGCGCACGTACATTACTTGGGATTCCAGGCTGGGCACATCATGGATGCTATCGCATCGCGCCCGCGGTGCGTCTGCTACAGGCTGGTCACCGCGCGCCGAGCGGTACGCACCTCGGCTGCCAGAACCCGCAATACCTTGACGGACATCGCCGGCTCAGTCAGCATGAGCTTTGAAAACTCATCGAGCGTTACAAAGCCTACCTCTGCGCCCTTCAAGGCTTTGGCGCTCAACGAGTAAGGCTCATTGCCGATCAACCCCGGCAGGCCCAGCAGCGATCCCGCAGCTGCCGTCGTGCAGATCACCACATCCCCTGTCGGCGATTCCATGGTCATTGTGGCATAGCCGCACCGGAGCAGGTAAAGACCCTGCGGCAACTCCCCCTGCCGAAACAACACGCGCTCCTCGGCACAATCCACGGGAGTCGAACGCTTCGCCAGAGCCTCAAACAATTCAGGTTCGGCAATGAAAGCAGACGAATCGAGCTTCACCTGGCTTTTCTCCATCACAAAAGAATTAAAAAATGACACTATTTCCAACACCCGGCGGCTCTCTTCCAACACATCGTCCCACTCCGGATGCCGTCAAGAATGTGACCTGCATCACTCAATGTTGCACAGGATTCATACAACCTTCTCGTCGGATTTTGAATCAAGCCCCTATTAGATTCTTTCAGTACGGCTGCAGACGGTGACAAACATGCACAAGTTGCGATCTCTCCCCTTCGCGATCCTCCCTTGGATATTGCTCACCTTCCAGCCCTTAACCGCGCAGAATACCGGATCGCCGCAGAACCAGCCCAACATACCCACATTTCAAGTCACCTCCACTCTCGTATTTCTGGACGTGACGGTGCTCGACAAGCAGGGACATCCGGTAGTCACAGGCCTGACCAAGGACGACTTCAAGATCACCGACGACAAGAAGCCGCAGCGCATCTTCTCCTTTGAAGCGCCGGAGACGCATGTGATGAGCGCCAACCCTGGAAACCATAACCCCGCAGGCAAGGCCCCGGTGACCATCCTGGTGCTCGACCTGCTCGATTCCCGCTTTCAGGACTTTGCCTACATCCGCTACGAAGCCAAGAAGTTTTTGATGGCCCAGCCTGCGCTGCTCACCGCCCCCGCCGAGCTGTTGGTCGTGGGCAATGATTCCCTGGAAATGCTGCAAGGCTACACACGCAGCCGCGAAGACCTGATCTACGCCCTAGACCATCTGCCGGCCGCATTACCCTACAAGGAAATGAACGGCGAGTTTGTCTGGGAAAGGTTCGCCCAGTCGATCGATGCGCTGCAGCAGATTGCGCTCCAGAATAAAGGTGTACCCGGCCGTAAGAATGTCATCTGGGTGGGCCACGGTGGACCGGGTGTCTTTCTCGATTCTGCCGTTCTCACCGAGCCTGTGGTTGAGCAATTGAAAGCCTATGCGCACCATACAACGAATATGCTGGTCGATTCCCGCATCAGCCTCTTCGTCGTCTATCCGGGACTGAGTGTCAATCACAGCGACATGTCCATCAGTGGCATGGACTCTACCATCGACCTCAGCGACGACGACCCGTTCGCGGGCAACGTCAACTTTGGACTCTTTGCCAATGAGACCGGCGGAAAGGTCTACTACAACCGCAACGACCTGGCCCACCTCATCGCGAGATCCGAGCAGTTGGGCTCAGAGTACTACACCCTGACCTACCAGCCGAGCGACACGGCGGCAGACGGCAAGTTCCGGCGGATTCGTGTGAGCCTCACCAACCCCAACCTTCGTGTTGTGACCAAGGCCGGCTACTTTGCACCCAATCCCAATGCACCCATGAATGCGCGCCAGAAGGCGATGACCAATATTACCGAGGCTGCAACCGCTACCGTTCCCTTCACCGCGTTGAAGGTTTCCATGAAATCGATGGTGCGGCACCCGGACACGCGCTCGCTGGATATGGTGGTGCAGACGCAGGATAAACACCTCCTCTGGCAGGCGGCCGAAGATGGCAAAAACAAGGCCACGTTGCTGCTGGCTGCGGCAAGTCTAAATGCGGAGGGAAGCATCGTTGCTTCACGTGTGGAAAGGGTGAGGCTGTCCACTCCGCTGCAGGATCCGGCCGCGCGGGCCGCCCTGGTGACGCCCATGGCCATCACTGTTCGCTTTCCCCGCAATGCAACGCACGTGCGCGTGGTCGTCGAGAGCGAAGACGGAGGCCGCATGGGCGCGGTGGACCTGACACGTAAAGCCATCGACGCCGCTCCGGCCGAGCCGACACCCGAGCCGCAACTCGCTCCGCATCGTCCGCAGTACCAGCCGCCGGCATCGTCCGCACCCGCATCCTGAATGAATTCTATGGGTTGAAACAAACGTCCTGTCGCTGGGCTAGCGAGCTCCTGTCTGGATGGACGTGCCAGACAATCCCTTATACCATGGGTTCCAGTGGAGTCCCCATGCGCCTTGTTACGGCTCTCCTCTGGCCGATCGCCGCAGCGGCGATTTTCTCAACGCAGAATTTGCCTGCCCAGAGCCAGCAACCCCAGCAGGACCAAAGCGGCGTGCCCACCTTTCGCGTCACCTCGACGCTGGTCTTTCTGGATGTGACGGTGCTGGACAAAAAGGGACACCCCGTCGTCACAGGTCTGACCAAAGATGACTTCAGGATCACTGAAGACAAGAAGCCACAGCGCATCTTTTCCTTTGAAGCGCCGGAAGCCCATGTCATGGGCGCCAACGCCGGAGACGAGAACCCCGACGGCAAGGCCCCGGTGACCATCCTGGTGCTCGACCTGCTCGATTCCCGCTTTGAAGACTTCGCGTACATCCGCTACGAAGCGCGGAAGTTTCTGATGGCTCAACCGGCCCAACTTGCATCGCCCGCCGAGTTGATGGTGGTGGGCAACGACGCGCTGGAGATGTTGCAGGGTTATACGCGCAACCGCGAGGACCTGGTGTACGCGGTCGATCATCTACCGGCCGCATTGCCCTACAAAGAGATGAACGGCTTTTTCGCCTGGGAACGGTTCGGCCAGTCCGTCGATGCGCTGCAACAGATCGCGATGCAGAACAACGGCGTTCCCGGCCGCAAGAATGTGATCTGGGTTGGACATGGCGGCCCCGGCATCTTTCTGGACCCCGCGACGCTGACGGAACCGCTTGTGGAGCAGTTGAAGGAGTATGCCCACGAGACAACAAACATGCTGGTGGATGCGCGGATCAGCCTGTTTGTGATCTATCCGGGGCTGCACGTCAATCGAGGCGGAATATCCCTCAGCGGCGAGGATTCCGATATCGACTTGAGCGAAGACGACCCGTTTTCCGGCAACATCGACTTCGGTCTCTTTGCCAATGAGACGGGGGGAAAGCTGTACTTCAACCGCAATGACGTGGACCGTCTCATCGGGCGATCCGAGCAGCTGGGGTCGAATTATTACACCTTGACCTATCAGCCCAGCGACGCCGCGACGGACGGCAAGTTTCGGCGCATTCGGGTCACGCTTAAGGACCGGAATCTGCGCGTGGTGACCAAGGCAGGCTACTTTGCACCGGACCCCAACGCCCAGGTCGATCCGCGTCAGCAGGCAATAACCAATATCACCGAAGCTGCAATTTCAACTGTTCCTTTCACCGCGTTGCATGTCTCCCTGCTTTCGATCGTGCGACACCCGGACACACGCACTCTCTCCATGATCATCCAACTGCAGGATAAGAACCTGCCATGGCTGGCATCGGGGGATGGCAAGAGTAAAGCCACGCTTCTGTTAGGCGCCGTCAGCACAAACAAGTACGGCAATGTGCTCGCCTCGCGCATGGAAGGATTCAATGTGGTCTCTCCGCTCCAGGACCCGGTCGCTCGGGCTGCTCTGGCAACTCCCCTTTCGATCACGATTCGTTTTCCCCGCAAGGCAACGAACGTGCGCGTAGTGGTGGAAAGCGAGGTCGGCGGACGCATGGGCGCGGTGGACCTGACTCGGAAAGTCATCGACGCGGCCCCGGCCGAGCCCACACCCTCACCCCACCTGACGCCGCACCGTCCGGAGTATGTGCCACAGGCCGCGAAGGCGCCGGCCTCTTGAAGCTCCCGGCATAACCGGCGGCCAGTTTCCCCGTATCCCGGCCCGTACCCATGCAGGAACCGTAGCGCAGCACAGCCCGCCACAGACGGTGACAGCCGCCACCGAATCGCGCTACGCTGGAGAAGTTACGCGTAGTGCGCATACAAGGAGCCTTCACACCCCAATGCCTATTCAAACCACATCGAAGATCTGGCACAACGGCAATCTCATCCCCTGGGAGCAGGCCACCATCCACGTCATGAGCCACGTGATTCACTACGGCTCCAGCGTGTTTGAGGGCATCCGCTGCTACGCGCAGCCGCAGGGTTCGGCGGTTTTCCGCCTGCCAGAGCACATGCAGCGTCTGCTGGATTCGGCCAAGATTTACCGCATGGATATCCCTTTCACGCTCGACGAGCTCTGCGCTGGCGTTGTGGATGTGATTGAAGCCAATAACGTTGCGCCCTGCTACATCCGGCCCATTGTGCTGCGCGGCTACGGAGAAATCGGCGTAAGCCCCAAGGGATCCCCCATCGAGGTCTACATCGCCAACTTCCCCTGGGGCAAATACATGCCCGGCCACGGCGGCGCAGATGTCTGCATCTCCAGTTGGAACCGCCTCGCGCCCAACACCATGCCCGCCCTGGCCAAGGCCGGCGCCAACTATATGAATTCGCAGCTCATCCGCATGGAGGCCGACATCAACGGCTACGCCGAAGGCATCGGCCTGGACGTGAACGGCCTGGTCAGCGAGGGCTCCGGCGAGAACATCTTTGTTGTCCGCAACGGCGTACTCTATACGCCGCCGCTGTCCAACTCCGCTCTCTCCGGCATCACCCGCGACAGCGTGTTGACGATTGCCCGCCACCTGGGGCTGACGGTCATCGAGCAGTCCGTTCCGCGCGAAATGCTCTACATTGCCGATGAGGTCTTCTTCACCGGCACCGCCGCGGAGGTATCGCCCATCCGCTCCATCGACCGCATCGTCATCGGCGATGGCAAAACCGGCGAAATCACCCACAAGATCTCCGACGAGTTCTTCGCTATCGCCAACGGCCTCAAGCCGGACCGTTTCGGCTGGCTCACGCCCGTCAAGGTCGCGGCCAAAGAAGCCGTCAGCGCCTGATCCACTGCATCTCCACCGCACCCCACGGGACGCTCGCTTCATCGCGGCGTCCCGTTTCATTTCTGCTCCATGAAAATCAGAGTCATCCATCCACTTCGTCCTTGACTCCCCATCGCCTCGCGCCTACGCTCGTGGCACTCCCGGAACTTCCCTTCGCGAGGTCACGACATGTCCCTCATCGACTGGCAACTGGCCATCCAGTACGCGCGTCTGGTCAAAATCGCAGAAGACGTGCAGCCCGGCTCCGAATACTCCGCGCAAAACAAGACTGACATTCAGACGCTCGGCTACTCGTTCCTGCAAACCCTCTACGGCAACGAGCTCGCCACCGACGTCGATCCGCACGCTGGTGAGACCGTCACCTACGGCTTTCTCGCCGTCTCGCCCGGCGCCAGTCAGGAACTCATCGCCATCGTGCGCGGCACAGACACCATCCTTGAGTGGATCCACGACGGATCCTTCCTCATGGTTCCCAATCCCATCCATGCCGGCGCCGGAATGACCGAAGACGGCTTCACCGCGATCTACAAGTCGCTGCGCATCGGCCGCGACCCCAACTCCACCAGTGCCGCGGCCTCGGTGGGAACCTATGTCCACTCGGGCGCCGCAAAGTCCGTCACCGTCGCCGGTCACAGCCTCGGCGGAGCCCTTGCCACGCTGCTCACGCTCGACATCGTCCTCAACACCGAGTGCCGCCAGCCCGCGGCCTACACTTACGCCAGCCCGCGCACCGGCGAGCACTTCTTCGCCGGCTCCTACAACGCGACCGTCGCCCAGAGCTACCGCATCTACAACCGCTCCGATCTCGTCCCCAATCTGCCGCCCTTTCTGCCTCTGCCCTATGAGCACGTCAACACCGGCGTCGAGCTCGTGCCGCCCATGAACGCGCTCAACGACTCCATCGCCTGCCAGCACCACCTCACCACCTACCTCTGGCTCATGCAGATCTTCGCGGGCGGCAATCAATTTCCCGTCAACCCCGAGTGCAAAGGCAGCGCGTATCCCGGCCCGTAGCCACCCGGCTTGCCCTGCAAAAATTCTCGATGAAAAGTCGCGCCGCGCCTCCAATCCCACCCGCCCCGGCGCACCCGCGCGTTCCGGGTTTCCTATAATCGGGAGGATGCGAAACCACACGAACGCCCCCCGCGCTTTCCTGCTCCGGATCGTCCTGCTCTCCCTTGCGCTGCTCGTGCCCGTGCTCGCCCGCGCTCAGGCCTTCGTCGGCAAGCCCAAGCTCATCGTCATCGTCGTCATTGACCAGTTCCGCGCCGACTACCTCAATCGCCATCAGGCCGACTTCAAGGGTCGCGGCTTCAACCTCTTCATGAAGGAGGGAGCCTGGTTCACTGACTGCTACTACGACTACGCCAACACCAAGACCGCGCCCGGCCACTCCACCATCGGCACAGGCGCCTACACCGACGGCCACGGCATCGAGTCCAACGAGTGGTGGGACGCCGCCCGCGGCTACGACCACCAGGTCAGCTCCGTAGAAGACGAGCGCTACCAGCTTGTCGATCTGCCTCCCGCATCCATCCCCGCCAACCAGCCCGGCGCACCCGCGGACGCACCCAGATTCGTCATCGGCGCCTCGCCGCTCAATCTCCGCGCCACCACCATCGGCGATGAGCTCCGCCTCGCCACGCAGGGCCGCGCCCGTGTCTACGGCGTCTCCCTCAAAGACCGCGCAGCTATCCTGCCCGCAGGCCAGGCCGCCAACGGCGCCTTCTGGATCGACCAGGACAGTGGCCAGTTCACCACGTCCACCTACTACATGCAGCACCTGCCCGAGTGGGCCGCGGCCTTTAATCACGGCGGCCGCATCGCACAGGCCGAGCAGGAAGCCAGCGTTCCCGGCACGACGCAGTTTTACGAGCTCGTCGGCCGCACCCCCGCCGCCAATCGCTACGAACTCGACTTCACTCAGGCTCTCATCACCGGCGAACAACTCGGCCAGAGCGGCGTCACTGACCTCGTCGTCGTCTCGCTTTCCGCCAACGACATTCAGGGCCATCAGTTCGGCCCCGACTCCGACTCCGAAAACAACATGATCCTCAGCCTCGACCAGGACCTCGGCAGGTTCTTCTCCTGGCTCGACAAGAACATCGGCCTCAACAACGTCTGGCTCGCCCTCACCGCCGATCACGGCATCGCGCCCGTACCCGGCGAAGCCGCCAAACTCGGCATCCAGGCCGCCGCCGTCGATATGAAGAAGGTCTACGCCGCGCTCAACGCCGAGCTCAACCAGCGCCACTCGCCCGGCCAGAAGCTCGCTTACCTGCTCCCCGGCCCGGACCTGCCCTACGTCGTTCTCGACAAGCGCACCTACGCCAGGCTCCACATCGACGAAGCCGCCGCCGAGAACGAGCTCGCCGCGCTGCTGCCCGACGCCGTTGCCGCGCAGGCCCCCAAGTCCGACACCGCATTGCCCGCAGACCATCGCCTGCCGGTCACGCCCCGCTTACGCGACGTCTACACGCGCCTCCAGCTCGCCAGCGGTCCCCTGCCGCCATCCGACTGGGGCCGTCTGCTGGCTCACAGCTACACCGAACACGGCAACTGGTACGTGATGGCCATTCTCGACCCCTACCAGATGGCCGGCGCCAGCGCCTTTGCCGGCACCAACCATTTCACCCCCTGGTCCTATGACCGCCACGTCCCGCTCGCCTTCTACGGCCAGCCCTTCATCCCCGGCGAGTATCATGGACGTGTGGCCCCGGTCGATCTCGCGGTCACGCTGGCCTCGCTGGCCGGCGTCAATCAGCCCTCCGCCGCAGTGGGCCACGTGCTCACCCAGGCCATCCAGCCCACTCACCCTGCCGGGCAATAATCCCCGGCAGGCTTCGAACCCGCTACGAGGTCGCAGCCGCCCGGTGAAGCCCGATATGCAAGTCCAGTTGGCCGGCATCACGCTGACCAACCCCGTCATTGCCGCCAGCGGCACCTTCGGCTATGGCATTGAGTTCGAAGAGATCGTCTCGCTCGAAAAGATCGGCGGCTTCGTCACCAAGGGCATCTCCCTCACTCCACTCTCCGGCCATCCCGCTCCGCGCATCCTCCAGACCGCGGCGGGCATGATCAACGCCATTGGATTGCAGAACGTCGGCGTCGAGGAGTTTATCGCACGTAAGTTGCCGCCGCTCGCTCGCTATCCGGCCTGTAAGGTCATCGTCAACGTCTTCGGTTACACCGTCGGCGAGTATGTTGCCGTCATTCAGCGGCTCAACCAGGCTGCGGGCATCGCCGCCTATGAGTTGAACGTCTCCTGCCCGAACGTACATGCCGGCGGCATGGCCTTTGGCTCCGATCCCGGCTCGCTCGAGTATCTCGTCCGCGAAGCCAAAGCCGCCGCTGCACGGCCCCTCATCGTCAAGCTCTCGCCCAATGTCACCTCCATCGCGCAGATGGCCAGGATCGCCGCCAACGTGGGCGCCGATGCAATCAGCCTCGTCAACACCTTTCTCGCCATGTCCATCGACGTGGAAACGCGCAGGCCTCGGCTCACCAACGTGACCGGCGGGCTCTCCGGACCGGCCATTAAGCCGATCGCAGTGCGTATGGTCTATGAAGCCGCCCGCGCCGTCTCCATTCCCATCCTTGGCATGGGTGGCATCTTCACCCCCGAAGATGCCGTGGAATTTCTACTCGCGGGCGCCACCGCCGTGCAGGTGGGCACAGCGAGCTACGCCGACCCGCGCGCCGTCGAGCGCATCGCCGCTGGACTCGAGTCCTGGTGCCGCAGCCGTCAAGTGGAAAAAGTCTCCAGTCTCACCGGCGCCCTCGAAATTCCCAAAGCCTGACCACAAAAGCGATCCCGCTCACAGTCCCCGCAGCGCGCATCGATGCACATCTCTCACATGTGTGATGCAGCGCACAGCCGATCGTGATGCAGATTCCTTAATGTGCCATCGTTCACTGCACCCTTGATGAGCCGCCAAGGAACCTCGGGCTCCTGCGGGGGAATTGTGGTGTTTGCATAGCAAGCGAGGTGGGCATGGGGCAATCCATTTGGCAGTCCATGGAACAGAAGGGCTACAGCCGCAGGGACTTTCTTCAATTCTGTGCTGCGGCGGCGGCCGCGGCCGGCCTGGGACAATCCGGCGTGGCGCAGGTAACAGCGGCATTCGACAAAAAGGAAAAGCCGGCCGTGGTATGGATGCACTTTCAGGAGTGCACCTGTTGCAGCGAGTCGTTCATTCGTGCATCGCACCCAATTGTGCTGGATGCGCTGCTCGACGTCCTCTCGCTGAACTACTCCGAGACGCTGATGGCAGCCTCGGGCTTCCAGGCGGAAAAGAGCCTGAACGACACCATCCAGAACAACAAGGGCAAGTATATCGTTCTGGTCGAAGGCGCAGTGCCAACCCACGACGGCGGCGTCTATTGCATGATTGGCGGCAAGACGGCTGAGTCAATTCTGCAAACGGTTGCCAAGGATGCCGCGGCGGTAGTGGCATGGGGCAGTTGCGCGTCCAACGGATGCGTGCAGGCCGCCAAGCCGAACCCGACCGGCGCCACACCCATTTACAAGTTGGTCGACAAACCGGTAATCAACGTGCCTGGCTGCCCGCCCATTGCCGACGTGATGATGGCCGTGGTGACGCACCTGCTCGTACTGGGCCAGGTTCCCGCCCTCGACAGCCAGAACCGGCCCAAGGAATTCTACGGCCGCCGCGTCCACGATACCTGCTATCGCCGGCCCAACTATGATGCCGGCCTCTTCGTTGAGTCCTGGGACGACGATGGCGCACGCAAAGGCTACTGCCTTTACAAGATGGGCTGCAAGGGGCCCGTTACTTACAACGCCTGCTCAGTAGTGCGGTGGAATGAAGGCACCAGCTATCCGATTCAGTCTGGTCACGGATGCATCGGCTGCAGTGAGACCGGCTTCTGGGATAATGGCCCCTTCTACCAGCATCTGCCGTCGTTCCCCGGCTTTGGAATCGAGAGCACCGCGGATACGGTGGGCACCGTTATTGGAGCGGCAACGCTGGCCGGAATCGCGGCACACGCCGTCGTCACCAACGTGCGCAAGCAGAAAGTCATCGCGGAAGTCCACGCAGAGGAACAGAAGGAGTCGTAGAGCACAATGACACGCGTTGTCGTCGATCCGATTACTCGCATTGAAGGCCACCTGCGGATTGAGGCGGTGGTGGAGAATGGCGTCATTACGGACGCCTACAGCGCAGGCACCATGGTGCGCGGCCTGGAGAAGATCCTTATCGGCCGCGATCCCCGCGATGCCTGGGCCATCACTGAGCGCGTCTGCGGCGTCTGCACCACCGTGCATGCTCTTACCAGCGTGCGCGCGGTGGAGAACGCACTGGGCATCACCATTCCGCCTACTGCCGAGCTCATCCGCAACATCATGATGACTACGCAGTATGTGCAGGATCACGTGATTCACTTCTATCACCTGCACGCGCTGGACTGGGTGGACATTGTGAATGCGCTGAAGGCCGACCCGAAGAAGGCCGCGGAGCTGGCGCAATCCTTCTCCAAGTGGGACAAGAACACACCTGCGTACTTTGCAGGTGTGCAGGACAAGATCAAGGCCTTTGCGGCAAGCGGCCTGGGCATCTTTGCCAACGGCTACTGGGGTCACCCGGCCTACAAGCTTCCGCCGGAAGTAAACCTGATTGCCGTCGCGCACTATCTGGATGCTTTGGAGTGGCAGAAGGAGATCGTCAAGATTCACGCCGTCTTTGGCGGCAAGAATCCGCACCCTAATTACCTCGTCGGCGGCGTTCCCTGCTCCATCAACACAAATGAGGTGGCGGCAATCAACTCCGAGCGCCTCAACCTCGTCTCGCGCCTCATCGACCAGGCCACCGAGTTCGTCAATGAGGTATACATTCCCGATGTGCTT
>JAJZGF010000293.1 GCA_021805025.1 Acidobacteriota bacterium | reverse complement strand
AGCCAGGCGATCTGGTGGCGATTCTGGATGCAGGCGCGTATGGCATGGCACAAAGCTCGAACTACAACAGCCGCCCTCGGCCAGCCGAGGTGCTGATCGCGGGCAACGAAGTGCGGCTGATTCGACGGCGCGAGAGCCAAACGGAACTCCTTGCGCCGGAACTGGTCGGGCTGACGGACGCGGCGGTCTGATTATTTGCCGCGATTTCGAGCGCGAATTGCCACGCCCGTGTCACTGCAACCAGTAACCGACGACATCGACTAACCCGCCAGAATCGCGCCACAATCCCAGCGTCGGCGGGGCTTGGGTGCGCTCGGCCCTAACCTGCAGGGCCGACATGACATCCCGTGAGCCACTCGCGACCTTGCCGTTGGAGGTTGGTCTCTTCTGGGGCACGACCATTCGATATGGGTGCGGCAGAGCCAATCTGAAACTTCCAGACGAGAAGCATCAGACTCTCTGGTAGGCTTGGATTACTTTTCCGATTCGCTTGACGGAAAATATAGGCAGAGAGGCGCGGTCAGAGGTAAGATGACTTTACGTCCCATCTGAGGTCAAAGTTGCGATACTCGGTTCCACACCCAATCCCTTATCAAGGCAGCAAGCGTCGGCTCGCACAGGCGATCCTGAGCTACATTCCGACCAATGACACAGGACGATTGGTTGAGCCTTTTGTTGGGTCAGGAGCTGTAACTCTGGCGGCGGCGAAGTACAAGAAATTTCAGCGATTCCTCATCGCTGATAAGCTGGACCCACTCACTGCACTCTGGCAGAGCATCCTGGACAATCCGAGTGGGGTCGCTGACGAATACGAAGCGTTGTGGTGGCGTGAACGCGAGCGGCCCATCGACGAATATTACGAGATTCGCAACGAGTTCAATGCGGATCACGATCCCGCGAAGCTCCTTTATCTACTAGCTCGGTGCGTGAAGAACGCTGTGCGATTCAATCCGGCTGGGGAGTTTAACCAGTCGCCCGACAAGCGCAGGACTGGTACGCAGCCTAAAACGATGCGTAACGAGCTTGTGGCTGTCAGCGCAATCCTTCGTGGCAAAACCGATGTGGAATGCACGGATTTTCTCCAACTCTTTCAACAATCCAGCCGTGGCGATTTCTTTTATCTCGATCCGCCCTATCAGGGCACCTCTGATGGGCGTGACTCGCGCTATATCGGGGGCGTGACACGGGAACGCATCATCGAGGGACTACGCATCCTGAATGAGCGCGGAAATTCTTTCATCTTGAGCTACGACGGCTCATGTGGTGATAAAACATATGGTGACAGACTGCCAGAAGAGCTTGCGACCCGCGTACTTCTGGACGTGGGAAGGTCGAGCCAGGCAACCCTGAACGGAAACAACCACACCACCATCGAGTCGCTTTACATCTCGCATAACATCGCTCATGCTGGAGCGGGTGATGTAGTTATGTTCCTCAGTCAATACGACGCAGCGAAACAACTTACTGGAGCATTGTTTTGATATAGTCGCTCGCGGACTGACCCGCTTTCCGTGCTTTTGATTCCAAGGTCTCAAATACCTTGGTCTCTTTTCCTACCCACACGATGTCTACCCTTCGTTCAGGGCGCATTGCGATGTGCTTGTAGTCCTCGGGACTTGCCCAATAGCAGTTCAGGCAGGTTTTAATGTTCTTGAGCGTTGTCCAGTTCTCACAGTGCTCACAGTCCCACGACTTCTTCCGATTGCATGATCCATCGAGCACCTGATAGGGATCTTCGGCATAGCGCAGAGTTTCACCAGCAACTTCAAATGGCACTTTGTGGTCGATCTGGAGATTGTGGTCCGCACCGCAGAATAGGCATCTACCACCCGCTCTTGCGATGATGGCTCCGCGTTCTTTTTTGGCAATCACTACGCGGCCCGTTTTGGATGGATCGAGTTCCCGTTCATCGAAGATGTAAGAAGCAATCTGCTGACCATCTGGCCGCTTGATATTCACACGCTTGAGCGCAATGCCCAGTTCCACGACATCGCGTGCGGCACGCGGCGGATGGTCGTACCCTGCTTTTTGAAGCTCAGTCGTGGAAATGCTTCCCTTCTTTATGAGCGTGTCCAGAACGACGCGAGCACGTTTATTCGTGATCGAATTGATCCTGTCGATGAGTGATTTTGGCAGCACTCGTTTAGTCATCAAAGATCACCTTGACCGGTACCCTCAATGCCGATGCGAGTAAATGAATGTTGACGAGGCTGATATTGCGCTCGCCGCGCTCGACACTGCCTACGTATGTGCGGTCAAGCCCACATACGAGCGCCAGTGCCTCCTGTGAGAGCCCCTTCTCCCGACGCAACTTCCTTACATGCGCTCCAAAACGCTTTTGGATGTCGTGCTCCGTTGGGGTAGTCATTATGCCCATACAAACAATTCTGCCGCATTTAAGTCCACGGACTTTAAGTCTCAATCGAGAAATGAACAAAAGGAGTTAAGATACTGCTGTGATTGTCGTCGAACAGTTGAAGCTCACCTTGACTGTTAGACGGACAGGTTGCCCACGGCGACGGGTGAGCCTCTTTTCGACTTGCCGCCTCACCAGCGACGAACATGCGTTTCTGTTGTCGCTGCTGAGGCTGCATCACACGCTGTAGAGAAGGTCGGCGCTGGCTTCCTGTTACCTTCCAGCGCGGCGGGCGATGGCCGTGGAACCGATGGTGGCGTTGCGGGAGGATTGAGTTGCCTGGTGACCGCTCTTCGGGCAGGGCCGATTTGGCCATGCTCATCAAGGCATGCCCGAAAGATGCGATTCCGGGGGAATAGGAAACAGGATTCCGAATTCCGCCAGTGGACCTTCCCGTTGGGTAGGAGCCACTGGCCTTGAGTCTCTGAATCGCCAGTCTGAATCGCTGACCCGGATTCGCCAGCCCGCATCGCCAGCCCAGATCGCCAGCCCGGTTTACTGGATCGCTTTGGCGCAGAGTTCGTCGAAGGCGCGGGCGAGTTCGGCGGCGATCTGGGGGGCTGTGGCGGACTCGATGATGTAGCGCTGCATCAGGTAGACCAGCTTGCCGTCGCGCAGGATGGCGATGGCGGGCGAGGTAGGCGGATGGCCCTCGAAATAGCCGCGGGCGCGTTCCGTGGCC
>JAJZGF010000292.1 GCA_021805025.1 Acidobacteriota bacterium | reverse complement strand
AGTTCGACTAGCCGGGCAGACCCGTTCAATCGATCCCTACACCCTGCCGATCGTACAGGCTGCATGCGGCGCTGAGGGCGGGAATCCGCCGCGGGCAATGTCTGGAGGCCGCATTGTGGCCTCCGCGATGAAGCCTGGAATGGCACGTGTGTATGTGATCACCGAGACGCGGGCGCTCTTTGGCTCGCGAGGCCAATCGGTTCGATTGGGGATGGATGGAAGCTGGTTCGGCGCGAACCGCTCCTACACCTACGGCTACAGCTTCGTGGATGTCACTCCCGGTGTGCATCATCTTTGCGTCTCTGCGAAGGTGAGAGGTGTGCTGCCCCACACTTCGAATGCGGTCACGCTGACGCGCGTGGACGCAGCAGCAGGGCAGACATACTACTTCTACAACCGATGTACGTGGCTGGTCGGACTCCTCACGTTACAGCCGATGAGCGCGGAGGACGGCGCCATGTATCTTCAGGCGCTTCCCTCGTCGAATATTCCGAAACTATGGAAGACGGCGACAGCACAGGTGGCTTGCGGAGCCAATCCCAACCAGATGCCGAGCGACCCTCCACCCCCGCCCAACCTGCCGGGGCCTCCGGCCCCCGGGAAGGCACTCGTGTATTTCTTCTCGGGCGTCCCGCAGTTTGGCGGCCACAAACTTTCAGACCTTTTATTCCCGGGGCCGCAGTCTGGCGGCTTCCTAACGCCAATACACGTTGGCGTGGATGGAAACTGGGTCGGTCAAACGCAAATGAGATCGTATCTGGGCGTTCAGATGGCTCCCGGAGTGCACCGCCTGTGTTCGGCCACCAAGTTGATTCCGGGCATGAAGCCGACACTGCATCTGGGCCATCTCAATGTCGTTGCGGGCAAGACTTACTTCGTGGACACCAACATGCTGCAACCGGTGGAGCACGGGCTGGCGACGGTATGGCTGCGACGGATCGCTGCGATGCCGAAGTCGGACAAGCCGGACTTGAAGGCTCTAAAGCGATGGAGCCGGACAAACTTTCCTGCCTCGCCCGACGAGCTTCGTGCCTGCGGAATACCATCCGCAGGCAGCACGGCAGCACCTCCGACGATGGGTTCGTCGATGGCCCTGTCGAGCGATGGAGCGCCTCCGACCTCGCAGGTCTTCTTTCTGTTGAAGTCGGACATCAAGCGGCTGCACCGGCTCAATGCAGTGAATCTGGGTCTCGATGGTCACTGGACAGCCTCACTACGGAGCACCTCGTGGGTGTCGCTCCCGGTCGCGGCCGGTGAGCATAACGTGTGCGTCCACATCGGCTCGGGGCCGAGACGAAGAGACCAGTGGTTCTCGGCCGATTCCACCCTGTTTCTTGACTCCGTCGATGCGAAGGCCGGTACCATTATTTACTTTGAGAGTCAGTTAGCCATGGACGAAAACGTTGATTTCTTCGCGACCGGTCGACTGGACCCTGATGAAGGGGCGCTGCTGCTGGCGTACTATCCGCGTGCCGACAAGCTTCATCCCTGAATACGTCGGCCGCGGTAGACCCCTCATACTGGCAATCTTCCGCTACCCGAGGGTGGGCATGGTGGTATCTACGCCGGACCGGATGCCGGCAGGCCAGCGGGCTGTGATGGTCTTCAGGCGCGTATAGAAGCGGACGCCTTCAGGGCCGTAGATGGCGTGGTCACCGAAGAGCGAGCGCTTCCATCCGCCGAAGCTATGAAACGCCATTGGAACAGGGATAGGAACGTTGATGCCGACCATGCCGGCCTGGACGCGACGGGCGAAGTCGCGGGCTGTATCGCCATCGCGCGTGAAGATGCTTGTTCCGTTGCCAAACTCGTGGTCGTTAATGAGTTGAAGTGCAGTCTCGAAGTTGTTAGCGCGAACGACGCCAAGAACCGGGCCGAAGATCTCTTCATTGTAGATCCGCATGGTGGGCTTGACATGGTCGAAGAGCGTTGCCCCGAGGAAGAAGCCCTCGCCTTTTGGAAGCGCGGTGTTGCGGCCGTCGACGACGAGCTCGGCGCCTTCGTCAATGCCTAGCTGGATATAGCTGGTTACGCGATCGAGGTGGGCTTGGGTGACAAGGGGGCCGAGGTCAGACTCACCGCTGGCAGCATTCTCCGCTCCGTCGCCAATGCGCAGATTGGCAATGCGGGATTGGAGTTTGGCCATGAGGGCGTTGGCCGTGTGCGCTCCTACGACGACGGCGACACTAATAGCCATGCATCGCTCGCCGGCAGAGCCGTACGCGGCCCCAACGAGCGCGTCGGCGGCCTGGTCGAGGTCGGCATCGGGCATTACAACCATGTGGTTCTTCGCGCCGCCTAACGCTTGGACGCGTTTGCCCGTTGCGGTCCCCGCGCGGTAGACATACTCGGCAATGGGAGTCGAGCCGACGAAGCTGACTGCGGCGATGCCGGCGTGGCCCAGAATTGCGTCGACAGCTTGCTTGTCGCCATGCACTACGTTGAAGACGCCATCGGGGAGTCCGGCTTCCTTGAGCATCTCGGCTAGTAGATTTGCGGCGCTGGGATCGCGCTCAGAGGGCTTAAGTACGAACGTATTTCCGCACGCCAGGGCAATGGGGAACATCCACATCGGAACCATGGCGGGGAAGTTAAAGGGCGTGATGCCCGCAACGACTCCCAGAGGTTGGCGCATGGAGAAGCTATCGACGCCAGTGCCTACCTGCTCAGTAAACTCGCCTTTGAGCAGGTGTGGGATTCCGGTCGCGAACTCGACCACTTCGAGCCCGCGGGTAGCTTCACCGCGTGCGTCGGAGAATACCTTGCCATGCTCGCGATTGATCACGGCGGCGACTTCGTCCAGACGGCGCTCAAAGATCTCGCGGAAGCGGAAGAGCACGCGGGCGCGGCGAAGTGGCGGCTGGGCGGACCACTCGGGAAAGGCTGCTGCAGCTGCGGCAACGGCTGCGTTTACCTCAGCCTCGGTGGCAAGAGGAACGCGTGATTGAATGCTGCCGGTGGCCGGATGGTAGACGTCAGAGAATCGCTTGGAGGTGCCCGGCGTGGGGACGCCAGCGATCCAGTGGTTGAGTTCGGGGATTGCGGTAGCGGCGGGGTGCATTGCGGTCGCGGACATGGAGTCGCTCCTCGGACAACGAAAGAATC
>JAJZGF010000291.1 GCA_021805025.1 Acidobacteriota bacterium | reverse complement strand
CCGTCACAAGGCCCCACACAATCCCAAGCATCGTCAGGCCGGAACGCAGGCGGTTACGCCGCAGCGATTCGACGGATTCGGTGAGAGCTTCGCCTATGTTCATAGAGTGCCTCCGTGGCTAGTCGGTGCGCAGGCACTCGATAGGTGTGAGCTTCGCGGCCCGCAGCGCGGGATAGGTCCCAGCGGTTACAGTGATGGCGGCAAGCGTGATCAGCGAGGCTATGATCGCTGTAGCAGAGATGACCGGATGAGGAAGAAACTCCGGGAGCGGAATCAGGCGCAGCGTGACGATGATGCCAATTCCGAAGAGTAGCCCAAGAGTTCCACTTACCAGCGTGATGATTGCCGACTCCACGAGAAACTGACGGCGAATGTCGACCGCAGTCGCTCCCAGAGCCTTCCTCACGCCAATTTCGCGGGTTCGCTCGGAGACCGCCACGAGCATGATGTTCATCACCCCAATGCCGCCCAGCGCGAGCGTGAGCAGTGCCACCGCAGCGAAGAAGACCGTCATGGCGTGGAAGATGTTGTCGGTGAACTGGGCTCCTTCGAGCGTGTCCCACACCCAGACTGCATCGAGATCCGTAGGGTCGAAGTGGTGGCGCTCACCGAGGATGCTCCGCACCTCGTGGAGTGCGGCAACATGTACCGCGGCAGATACTGGCTGCACAACAATATTGCTCACAATGCCGGGGAAGTCGCCCTTGTCGTCGGGTGGAAAATCGCGCTCCATCGAAGAGAAGGGAACGAAGAGTTGAGAATTGTCAGGGCCAGACCCGTAGCTGCCGTTCTGCTCTTTGCTGGCCAGCACGCCGATGACGGTATACGGATAGCCGGCGATCGTCAGCGATTCACCAATCGCAGGTTTGCCCGGAAAGAGTTGGCGGTTCGATTCCGCGCCGAGAAGAACGACGCGTGCTCCTTCCCGCTCATCCTCGTCTGTCATCACCCGTCCCAGTTCGACGTGCAGCGAGCGAAAGGCCTGGTAGTCGGGCCATACCCCTCGCACGGCACGGCTGGCAGCGTTCCAGCGACTTACCTCCGTGACGGTGCGGCGCAGTTCGGGCGATACATGGAGGATCAGTGGCGCTCCCTCCCGAATGGCAATCGCATCCCCCAGTGTGAGGGCAACGTCACGCCCGGCCGCATATCCGCCGAACGGCATCGCTGTCTTCCCGCCAAAACAAATGGCAATATCGGTCCCGATGGATCGTAGATGATTGCGCTGGTCAATGCCGAAACCGATACCGAGCCCCACCAGCAGAATGACTGACGTGATACCCCAGATAATCCCAAACATGGTGAGAAAGCTGCGCAGCTTCGTGTCCCACAGAGCGGAGATGGTTTGCTTGAAGATTTCGAAGATTGGCATGGTCTAAGGCAGCTATAAATCTCTCGGCTTTGAACAGGTACGCGCGGTTGGCCCTCGTGGTTCCAACGACGACGCAGGCGAGGCCTGAACGCGATACGATAAACGAGAGCATCCAACAGCCCGGATGGTGAAATCGGCAGACACAGCGGACTTAAAATCCGCAGACCTTAACCGGTCGTGGGGGTTCAAGTCCCCCTCCGGGCACCAAAGAATCAACAAGTTATAGCTAAAATCGGTAGAAAGAAAAAATGCAAAGCAAGTTCTGGTGCCGCTTTTGGTGCCACTTTGTTCCAGATTTGCTAGCATCGCTTCCAGGAGGAAATTTCCTATGCCCAGGAAGGTGGTTCGCAAGGAGCGAGGCGTCTTTGAGAAGGAACCGGGCTCCGACATCTGGTGGATTCGCTTTAAGGCCGATGGAGTAGAACACCGCGAGAAGGTGGGACGGCGCGGTGACGCCATCAAGCTCTACAAGATTCGCAAGGCCGACATCCTCCGTGGTGTGAAGATGCCTGCGAATATGAAAGACAAGGGCGTCAAGTTCTCAGTGCTCGCCCAGGAAGCCATAGACTGGTACATCAACCACGAGCGCAGGGATATTCGGAATTTCAAAGGCAGGATGAAATTCATCCTGGAGACGTTCGCAGACTGGGTCGCTGACGAGATCAAACCGTCCGACATTGATGGTTGGATCAGCTCTCACGATTGGTCCCCGGCAACCAAGAACCGATACAAAAATGTGTTCGGCAAGACCTACAAGATTGCGCTTGCAGATGGCAAAGTGACAAGCAATCCCGCCCGGTTAGTCGAGCAAAGAGCTGAGAACAATGCGCGCATTCGATTCCTTTCGGAAGACGAGGAAAAGCGACTGCGCGAAGCAATCAAGAGGAGATTTCCAACTCACATGCCGGAGTTCGATGTTGCCCTGCACACGGGGATGCGAAAGAGTGAGCAGTTCAGCCTTGAATGGCCCCAGGTATCACTGAGTCGCAAGCGCATTCGATTGGAGAGAACAAAGAATGGAAGCGATCGGGACATCCCACTGAATAAGACCTGCCAGAAAGTGTTCGAAGCGTTACACGCTACGCGGCCACACAGCGGCCGAATTTTTCTCTCAAGATATGGGCGCGATTTGAACGACCCGCGCGCATGGTTCGAGTTGGCACTGGAAGAGGCAAGGGTGAAAAACTTCCGCTGGCATGATCTCCGCCACACTTTTATTAGCCGATTGATTATGAAGGATGTGAATCTTCGAACCGTACAGGAACTTGCAGGCCACAAGACGATCTCAATGACGACCAGATACGCGCATCTGGCTCCGGAACATAATCAGGCGGCAATCGAAAAGCTGACCGCATCCATGATGTCGTCGGCGGACCGTCCCGCGAGGAGTGCCGGATCGAGGGGGGCACCCGGCGCCTGAAACACATTCGCTGCCCCTCCGGAGACTGCAGAAAACAACGCTTCGGAAGATCGAATTGTCCCGCCCATCCGACGGGTTGCCGCACCACTTCCACCATATCCTTGCGATACGTAATGCCGGATACCCCGGCGCATCGCTTGCCGATCACTATTTCGCGCAAACGAAGAGAGGTTCGTTCGTGCCGCGCCGAATCTACCTGGAGGTGCCAGACGGGCGTCGTCGGTTGGAATGGCAGGAGATGGGGTACTTCCATCACCCTCGCCCAAGCCAGCCAAATCCAAATCATCCCCCGGTGGCGGAATGCCATCATCAGG
>JAJZGF010000290.1 GCA_021805025.1 Acidobacteriota bacterium | reverse complement strand
CTCGCGCAGCGCCGTCCCCAGCACCACAAGCGCATCCTGACGGCTGGCCAGATACACCTCCAGGTCCAAGGTCAGCGCCCGGCCCACCGCACCCTCGGCAAGCCGCGCGGCCAGCGCGCGCTCCTGCGGCTTAAGTACCTTGCGCCGTGTTGCGAGCAGCGCTTCCAACTCGCCCACCGCCAGCGCTCCTAACCGGTGCACAATTGCCCGCGAGCGGATGGTCGGCAGCAATTCCTGTGGATTCTCCGTGAGCAGAATCAGCGACGTGCGCTCCGGCGGTTCCTCCAGTACTTTGAGCAGGCTGTTGGCGGCCTCTTTCATAAAGCTCGACGAGGTGAAAATCGTCACCGCACGATGCGCCTCCGCCGGGGGCCGGTAGTAGGCCGCATGAATGACCTGCCGCACTTGCCCCATCTTGATCAGCAGTTGCGGCGGATCAGGCGGCACAATCAGCACATCCGGATGCGTCTGGATCAGGATGCGCGTCTCGCGCTTGTCAGCGTCGCGCATCTCCTCGCGCGCGGCCACCGCCTCAGCCACCCGCTCTTCCAGATTGGCCGCCTCGCCAATGCGTTCGCAGTTCGCGCAGCGCCCGCAATAATCCGGCAGCCCCTCGGTCTCCACCGGGCTCTCGCAGTTCAATGCACGCGCCAGCATCAGCGCCAGCGTGTATTTGCCCGCCCCCTTCGGCCCCGCCAGTATCAGCGCCTGCGGAAACCGCCCCGCGCGCACGCTCTCGCGCAGCCGTGTCACCGTCGCGGCATTGCCCAGGAAGTCCTTGAAGCTCACAGTCCGAGTCTAGTGCATTTGCTGCCATTCCGTTACCGCCGCGCGACGGCGACAGCCCGGATGCCGTTCTTCGGCCGCAGAGTAATCTTGGGCTGCAACTCGATCTTCTGTCCGGCAATCAACGCAAAGCGCCACCGCTGCGCAATCGTCGCCAGCGCCAGCGTCGCCTCCATCCAGGCAAACGACTCCCCAATGCACTGCCGTCCGCCGCCGCCAAAAGGGAAGTACGCAAACCGCGGCCGCGCCGCCTTGCCTTCTGCCGTAAACCGTTCCGGCTTGAACCGCTCCGGCTCCGGGAACCAGCGCGGATCACGATGCACAATGTACTGGCTGAAGAAGACCATCGTTCCCTTGCGCAGGTGGTAAGGGCCGATCCACACATCCTCCAGCGCCTCGCGCCCCATCGCCCACGCCGGCGGATAGAGCCGCATTGACTCCGCCAGCACCATCCCCGTGTACTCCAGGCGCGGCATATCTTCGAGCGTCGGCAGCCGCCCGCCCAGCACTGCGTCCAGTTCTTCATGCAGACGCGCCTCGGCCTCCGGGTTTCGGCCCAGCAGCAGCCACGTCCACGCCAGCGCATTGGCCACCGTCTCATACCCGGCCAGAAACAAGGTCAGCACCTGGTCACGCAGCTCTTCGCCGGTCAGCTTCAGGCCATCGCCGCCTGTCTCGTCGTCCCGCGCTGCCAGCAGCATTGAGAGCAGATCGCCCCTCGCCTCCAGACCGCCGGGCAGCGCAGCCGCCTCCGCCTGCCGCGCGCCAATCATCCCATCCACCACCGCATCCAATCGCGCCTTCGACTTCCGGAACCGCCGCATCCCCGGCAGGGGGGTATCCAGCAGCAGCTCCGCGCGCGGCAGCGCCACCAGATAGTTGTAGAGGTCCATGATGCGATTCACCTGGTCGTTGATCTCGTGAATCTCGGCCGTGACCTCGGTATCAAACAGCGTCCGCGCCGTAATCTGCAGAGCCAGTCGCATCATCTCGGCGGCAATGTCCAGCGGATTCCCCGCCTGCCACTGCGAGCTCACCGCGGCGGCAATCTCCACAATCTGGCCGGCGTAGCGCTGGATGCGCTGGCGATGAAACGCCGGCGCGGCAATCCGCCGCCCACGCTTGTGCGCCTCACCGTCCGATGTAATCAGCCCTTCGCCCAGCAGAATTTTCATCCGCTTCTGGGTGCGATCTTTGCCAAACGACGCCGCCTTGTCGATCAGCACTTCACGAATGTCGTCGGGATCATGAAACAGCACCACGTCATGCAGCAGGATGCGGTAGTGCGCCGCGCGTCCGTAGCGCCGCAGGTGTTTGAAGAGCAGAATCGGATTGCCCGGCTTGAAGAATTTGTGGAAACCGTAGAAGACAAGGTTCATCCGCAAGCCCGGCGGGAATAAATACTTGCCCCGTCGCACCGTCTTCGGCGGACGGTTGGTCCTCTGCGGCTTCACAGCAAGATCGATCGAGCCCACAAGTTGAGCCTAGAAGAACCCCCACCTGCTGTCGAGCAGACCCTCCATGTCATCAACAAACGCGGCGCGGAATCTTCTTCCGCACCGCGTCCGATATGGTTTCCGGCACCCAATCAGGGATGCATCACCATGGTCTGGTCCACCTGGAAGGTCAGCACCGATTCCGCCGGCACCGTCACCTGCTTCCCGCGCGTCAGGTACTGGGTAAGGCCGCCCAGCGCTCCGCCCGCCAGCGTCCCCACGCCCGCGCCGGTGCCGCCGCCAAAGACCGCGCCCATCAGCGCACCCAACCCGGCGCCGCCGCCCGTGTACTCCGCCGTCCTCTTGTTCAAGCCAAAGCCCGCCGAGCCGTTTGCAGCCACCGATGAGCTATCCACGCGGTACTCCTTGCCGTTCAGAATCACGGAGTAAAGATCCAGCGCCAGGTTCTTGGTGTTGCTGCCCTGGTTGTTCTTGCCCTGGTTCGTGTTGCCCTGGCTCAGGTCCACCACCTGCAGCTTCGCCGGCGTCCCAGCGGGAATCCCCACTGCCCCCGTGCTGTCCACCACATCCTGCTGGATCTTCGCCGCATACAGCCGCCCCAGCGCATCTTTAGAGCTGTCAATCGCCTCATCCGTCCGTACCGATATCTGCGTGCCTGTTGGAATCACCACCGATTGCACCCCAGAGCCCGGACTCGCCGAAGTGTTTGCATAGTTTGCAGCCGGTGCCGTGTACTGATTCGGCGCTGGCGGAACATTGGCCGGAGCCATCCCGCCCTGCGCAGGCGCGCCGTATTGCGGCTGTTGCCCGTAAGACGGAGGCTGCTGCCCAGCCGCTGATTGCTGTCCATAAGCCCGAGCAGC
>JAJZGF010000102.1 GCA_021805025.1 Acidobacteriota bacterium | reverse complement strand
TGTTCCGCGGCAGCGGAGGCTACGGAGACGGCGAACAGCGCCGCGACTTCGTGTATGTTCGCGACCTGGCAAAGCTGAATATGTATTTTGCGCAGGTTGGTCCCTATGCTCCCAGATCCAAGGACAGCGCTCGCACGTATCGCGGCGTGGTGAACGCGGGGACGGGCCAGTGCCGCAGCTTCAATGATGTCGCGCACGCGCTCATGGCCGTTCATGGCCAGGTTCCGATTGAGTATATTGCCTTCCCGCCGGATCTTGCGGGGCGATATCAGCACTTCACTGAGGCTGACCTCGGCGGCCTGCGCGAATTGGGTTGTGATCTTGCGATGACTCCGCTCGAAGAGGGCATCCGTGAGACCTATGAGACGATCGCGAAGAATGAAGCTTCGAAGTGAAAACTGCGTCTTGTTTTGATCGAGCGACTGAAGAAGCTGCGGTCCCCGCGAGCAGAGCCGCACAGCACTGGATTACAGAAACAGCTCTACGTCGCGAAGCCTTTTGCCGTCGATATCCTTGGCTGACAGGATTGCATCGTCTTCGCTGACAGGCCACGCAATGGCTAGATCCGGATCGTTCCAGACGATGGTGCGTTCTCCGGCCGGGCAGTAATAGTCGGTCACTTTGTATGCAAGCCCTGCGTCCTCTGTAAGAGCTGCAAAGCCGTGGCCAAAGCCGACGGGGATGTAGAGCATGTGCCCATTTTCTGCGCTTAGTTCGACAGCAACGTGACGCCCGAAGCTCGGAGAACTGCGACGAAGATCGACGGCGATATCCAGCACGGTTCCATGCGCGGCGCGCACCAGTTTGGCCTGCGGCTGGATGATCTGGTAATGAATTCCGCGTACCACATTCCTTGCAGAATAAGAGCAGTTGTCCTGCACCCAGTTCTCGGGCAATCCAGCCTCTGAGCAGACCTTCTTATTCCAGGTTTCGCAGAAGGCGCCGCGGTTGTCCCGGTACATGGCAGGCGAGAGTAGCAACACTCCAGGCAGCGAGGTCTCCGCAATCTTCATAGGCCTGCCATTTCTACAGTCGGGTGCGGTTCGCGACATAATGCAAGCAGGTATTGTCCATACTCGTTCTTGCTATTGGGCTGGGCCAATTTCTCCAGTTGTTCGGCGGCGATATAACCAAGCCTGTACGCGATCTCTTCAGGGCATGCGATCTTCAGGCCTTGCCGGTGCTGAATAGTCTGCACAAACTGCCCCGCTTCAAACAGGGAATTGTGAGTCCCGGTATCGAGCCATGCCATTCCGCGGCCCATAACATGCACCTTCAGTGCACCTGCATCGAGATACAGGCGGTTAAGGTCAGTAATTTCCAACTCGCCGCGGGACGACGGCTTGAGCGAAGCCGCGTGATCCACCACGCGGCTGTCATAGAAGTAGAGCCCGGTCACGGCAAAGTGCGACCGGGGCACGCGAGGTTTCTCCTCGATGCTGATTGCACGGCCATGCAGGTCGAACTCCACTACGCCGTACCGCTCAGGATCCTGAACCCTATACGCGAAGACCATGGCGCCTTGCTCAAGCTTTGCCGCGTGCTGCAATTGCGTAGAGAACGACTGCCCGTAGAAGATGTTGTCGCCGAGCACCAGGGCGCAGGGATCGCCCGCAATAAAGTCCCGTCCAATAAGAAAAGCCTGGGCCAGTCCATCGGGGCTGGGCTGCACGGCATAACTCAGACTCATGCCCCATTGGCTGCCGTCGCCCAGCAGTTCGCTGAAGCGATGCGTATCTTGCGGAGTGGAGATTATCAGCACTTCCCGAATGCCCGCCAGCATCAGCGTGCTCAGCGGGTAATAGATCATGGGCTTGTCATAGACCGGAAGAAGTTGCTTGGAGACCACCTGGGTCACCGGATAGAGGCGCGTGCCGGAGCCGCCTGCCAGGATGATGCCTTTCATTGCGCAACCCTTTCTTCATAATTCTGGCGAATCCAGTCTCTGTAAGCACCGGTGCGGACATGATCGACCCACTGCATATGTTCCAGATACCATTTCACCGTCCGGCGCAGCCCTTCCTCGAAGGTCACTTTTGGCTGCCAGTCCAGTTCCCGCTTGATCCTCGATGCATCAATCGCGTAGCGGCGATCATGTCCTGGCCGGTCGGGAACGAACTGGATGAGCTTGCGCCGATCACCGATGGAAGAATCCGGCTTCATTTCATCCAGCAGGCTGCAGATGGTCTCGACCACATCCAGATTCGCGCGCTCGCTGTTACCGCCGATGTTGTACGTTTCCCCGGGCTGACCGCTTTCGAGCACCCTGCAAATCGCAGAGCAATGATCGCCGACATACAACCAGTCGCGCACGTTCTTCCCATCGCCGTAGACCGGCAGGGGCTTGCCATCGAGCGCGTTGAGAAGGACGAGCGGAATCAGCTTTTCTGGGAACTGGAAAGGGCCGTAATTATTCGAGCAATTTGTGGTGAGGGTTGGAAGGCCGTAGGTGTGGAAGTAGGCGCGCACCAGGTGATCGGAGCCGGCTTTGGATGCTGCATAGGGGCTGTTGGGAGCATACGGAGTCAGTTCAGAAAATGCGGGATCTTCCGGTTTAAGGGAACCGTACACCTCATCGGTGGAGACATGCAGAAACCGGAAATTGCCGCGCTCGACGTCGCCAAGCTGCGACCAGTATGTCTTGGCCTGCTCAAGGAGCGTGAAGGTGCCTTGCACATTTGTATGAATGAATGCGCCAGGATCGACGATCGAGCGGTCGACGTGACTCTCAGCGGCAAAGTGAACGATTGCCTGAGGGCGCACTTCCCTCACCAGTGCGCTCACCAGATTGGCGTCGCAGATGTCGCCCTGCACGAACCGGAAGCGGGGGTTGCCTTCAAGCTCCGCCAGGTTCTCCCGGTTGCCGGCATAGGTGAGCAGGTCTAGCACGGTGACACGGCCACCATCCGCGACATATCGCAGGACAAAGTTCGATCCGATGAATCCCGCGCCGCCTGTCACCAGGATGCTGTTGCTTCCATCTGCCGTTTGGGCGGTCATGCACTCCTCCCGATTCTAATGTACGTTGCGCAACAGCGCCATTTTACAGACTTGATTGAGACGATGAATCGCTCCGCTGGATCTCTCCCTGTTGCGACGGGCGACCGTAGCAGGCTGAACCCTGCCGCCACTACTTCTTTAACTGCGGTACCGTGGTTTCTGTCGGCATGGTCAGTAAACCGCTCTGCGCATAAGCCAGCAGTTTGTCGCGCGTGTCCGTGATATCGAGGTTCCTCATCGTGAGCTGACCGATGCGATCCCGCGGCGAAAACATCGACTCACCTTTTTCCATCGTGAGGCGTTCCGGCTTGAACGTAAGATTCGGTGAAGTCGTGTTGAGGATCGAATAGTCATTGCCTCTGCGCAATTCTAGGACGACCTCGCCTGTGAGCGGCTTAGCGACCCAGCGTTGCGCACTCTCGCGCAGCATGATGGCCTGAGGATCGAACCAGCGCCCCTGGTAGAGCAGGCGGCCCAGCTTTCTGCCATTGTCGCGATATTGCTCGATCGTGTCTTCGTTGTGAATGCCGGTAATCAGTCGCTCATACGCAATGTAAAGCAAGGCCAATCCCGGAGCCTCGTAGATGCCGCGGCTCTTGGCCTCGATGATCCGGTTTTCTATCTGATCGCTCATGCCGAGCCCATGCCGCCCGCCGATGCGGTTTGCCTCCAGCATCAGTTCGACCGGATCCGCGAAAGCAACTCCATTCAACGCTGCCGGCCAACCCTCGTCGAAACTGACCGTCACCTGTTCGGGCTTGATCTCGACATCGTCACGCCAGAATGCCCGGCCCATGATGGGCGCCACAATCTTCATGCTGGTATTCAGGTGCTCGAGATCCTTTGCCTCATGCGTGGCTCCCAGAATGTTCGAGTCCGTGGAGTACGCCTTTTCAGCGGACATCTTGTACTCGAAACCTGACTTCCGCATAAACTCGGACATCTCGGCTCGCCCGCCCAGTTCCTGGATGAAGGTGTCGTCGAGCCACGGCTTGTAAACCATCAGGCCGGGATTCACCAACAGGCCATAGCGATAAAAACGCTCGATGTCATTGCCTTTGAAGGTGCTGCCGTCGCCCCAGATGCTGACGTCGTCTTGCTTCATGGCGCCCACCAGCATGGTTCCGGTCACGGCTCTGCCAATGGGCGTGGTGTTGAAATAGGTCACGCCCGCGGTAGAGATATGAAACGCACCGCTTTGCAGGGCCGCCAGGCCTTCCCGCACCAGTTGCGCACGACAGTCTATAAGGCGCGCCTGCACCGCGCCGTACTCGATGGCTTTCCGCGGAATCTGTTCGTAGTCCGATTCGTCCGGCTGCCCGAGGTTTGCGGTATACGCATACGGCAGCGCGCCCTTTAGCTTCATCCAGTGCAGAGCCGCGCTTGTATCAAGCCCGCCCGAGAAAGCGATTCCAACCTTCTGGCCTGCGGGAAGATGTTCAAGGATATTCGACATAGTGATGCAAACCCCAAGACGAAATTCAATAACCGTGCGGATGAAGCGGACGCTAGATATCCAGGTTCTTCACATCGAGGGCGTTATCCTCGATGAACTTCCGCCGAGACTCGACATCCTCGCCCATAAGCGTCGTGAAGATCCTCTCCGTCTCCGCAATATCCTCAAGCTTCACAGAAAGCAGAGTCCGGCGATCAGGATCCATCGTCGTCTCCCAGAGCTGCGTCGATGTCATTTCACCCAGGCCCTTGTAGCGTTGCACCTGGTAATCCTTCTTGCCTTGCTCCACGATGTACGCGAACAGTTCACGCGCCGTCTGCTTCTCCACAGGCTCCCGCGGAATCCGCGAGGGGCGGCGCGCCGGCCTGGCCTCAGCCTGCGCATCGGCTTCTTCCCCTTCTTCGTCCGCGCTGGTGTCCGCTGCAGCGGCCTTGCCGGCAAACTCGATCAGGAACGGCGGCTCAAGATATTCCTTGATGAGCGTGTACTTCGCCATCATCTGGCGGAATTCGGGGCTTGAGACCAACGTCCAGTCAATGAATCGCGTTGCTCCCTGCGAGTCAGTAAAGCAGATGGACCATGTGTGATGCTCTTCGTCCTCAACCGGGTCAGTCAGCTTGAACTGGAATTCGTCGGCCCTATCGGCCAGTTGCGCATGCAGCGCAGCCAGCTTCGCCGGCACGTCGCCCTCGGCCTTCGAAGAAAAATCGGACCGATGGGTCAGCTCCGCTCTCGCCAGCAACTCCGTCAGCTTCTCATTGCGGATGCGCTTGTCCACCTTCTCTACAAATCCGAGATAGTCGTTCAGCGTGGCCATAAAGCGCGTCAGATCGGCGCCCTCAATGCGGCTCGCCGCCTCGCCATGCCGCACCACAATGCCCTCCGACGCGCGGTTCACCATCACCTTCACAAAGTCGCGGTCGTCCTTGATGTACTGCTCAAACCGGCCCTTCTTGATCTTGTAGAGCGGCGGTTGCGCGATGTAGATGTTGTCGCGCTTGATCAACTCGGTCATGTGGCGAAAGAAAAATGTGAGCAGCAGCGTACGGATGTGCGATCCGTCCACGTCGGCGTCGGTCATCAGGATGATCTTGCTGTAGCGCAGCTTGGCCGGGTCAAAGTCGTCCTTGCCGATGCCGCAGCCCAGCGCGGTGATCATCGCGCGGATTTCTTCGTGGCCCAGCATCTTGTCGTAGCGGGCCTTCTCCACGTTAAGAATCTTGCCCTTCAGCGGCAGAATCGCCTGGAAGCGCCTGTCGCGGCCCTGCTTCGCTGTTCCGCCTGCGCTCTCGCCCTCCACCAGGTAGAGCTCACAGCGCTCCGGATTGCGCTCGCTGCAGTCTGCCAGCTTGCCCGGCAGGCCGCCGCCATCCAGCGCACCTTTCCGCCTCGTCAGGTCCCGTGCCTTGCGGGCCGCTTCGCGCGCCCTGGCTGCATCGATAGCTTTGTTGATGATGCGCTTGGCAACCGGCGGATTCTGCTCAAGGAACATCCCCAGCCGCTCATTCACAAACGCCTGCACAATACCGGCGATGTCGGAGTTGAGCTTACCCTTGGTCTGACCTTCGAACTGCGGTTGCGGCAGCTTAACGCTCACCACTGCCACCAGGCCCTCGCGCACATCGTCGCCGCTCAGGTTCTCCTTCATGTCTTTGAAGAGACCGAGCGACTGACCGATCGCGTTGATCGTTCGCGTCAGCGCCGTGCGGAACCCCGACAGATGCGTGCCGCCATCCACGGTATTGATGTTGTTGGCAAAGCTGAAGACGGTCTCCGAGTAGCTGTCGTTGTACTGCAGCGCAATGTCGATTTCCACTCCGTCGCGCGCAGCCTCAATCACGATCGGCTTATCGTGCAAAACCTGCTTGCCGCGGTTGATGTGCTTCACGAATTCGGCGATGCCGCCGGCATAGCGAAACTCCGTGCGCTTGGATTCACCGGTCTTGGGATCGGAAGTGCGCTCGTCGGTAAGCGTAATCTCCAGTCCCTTGTTCAGAAAGGCCAGTTCGCGCAAACGTTGCGCCAGCGTGTCGTAGTTATACTCGGTGACGGCAAAGATGCTCCTGTCGGGCAGAAAGTGGACCTTGGTACCGCGTCGCTTGCTGGTGCCTGCCTGGCGCAGCTCACTCACGGGCAGGCCGCAACTGAAGTCCATCTCCCAGGTGTGCCCGTCCCGCCAGATTTCAACGTTGAACTCCTGGCTCAGCGCGTTCACGCAGCTGACGCCAACACCATGCAACCCGCCGGAAACCTTGTAGGTGGACGCATCGAACTTGCCCCCCGCGTGGAGCTTGGTCAAGACCACCTGTACCGCCGGCATCATCTCGCCGTTGCCCACCGCCATCATGTCCACAGGAATGCCGCGGCCGTCATCGACCACCGTGATCGAGTTGTCGACGTGAATCACAACCTCGATCTTCTTCGCATAGCCGGCCAGCGCCTCGTCCACGGAATTGTCCACGACTTCATACACAAGATGGTGCAACCCCATCTCGCCCGTAGAACCGATGTACATGGCGGGACGGAGGCGCACTGCCTCAAGGCCCTCGAGAATTTTGATGTTTTCGCCGGTATAGCTTCCGCTGTCCGCTTGATCGCCGGGAAGTGGGGTCTTGTCAGGTGCCTGAGTCGCCATAGGTTTCCATTCGCAGGAATTTCGCTCAACGCTCTGCGCATGTGCATGCCCGGAGGGCAGTTATCGATCGCGATCGATAGGGATTAACCGATTGAAATACGAGGGCTTTGAGCGAGTCTTACCAACTCTGATTTTACCACGGTAGAGGGCCCGTCTTGCCGTCCAAGCATCTCCATGTCCACATTGGCCGGCAGTAACATTACCTTACGGGATGGTTACCTCAGTAATCATTTGCTTTGCTTTGCAGAACATGAAGAAATAAGTAGACTTACGATGTCAATGGAGCTAGCATAAAAGTGTTAGGCGCAGGGTGACCGTTGCGCCTTTGACTTCTAAAAAGAGGTTACTGACGATGAAACTCGCGATCCGTATTTTTGCATTTGGCGTTGTTGTTGCCGGGTTTGCTGCTGCTGCGACATCAAATTCCTCTCACGCAATCGCCAACCACCTGTCGGCGACCTCGAGCATGCCGACTCCCGGTTGCGGTCCTGGCTGCGGCATGAAGTAGCCATACCTCTAGCACAAAAGTGCTACACAACTGATGCTTTTGGGTTTGAATTCTCCAGGCAACAGGCGCTAAGCTGAAAAGACCTTCTCGGTAGAGGGTTTGCCTATGCCTGTAAATCTAGCCATGTTCCTGATGACCGGAGCCGAATTTATCCTCTGGTGCGTTGTAGGCTTTCTGTTTTGGAAGAAAGCTCTGCATCAAAGGTTTCGCGCGATGGCCAACTATCTGGTGCTGCGTGTCGCAGCAACCCCGGTTTTATTTGGCCTCTTGTATCTACAGGCGCAGCCCTGGGTCCGCAAAGACCTCCTATTCCCTAGCTATTTCTATACCTATTGGGCAGTCTACATCGCGAGCGCAATATTGCTCTATTTCATCTGCCTTGAGGTCTTTCGCACAATCCTCGCGTCCTTTGCGGGCCTGATGAAGCTAGGCATCGTGGCATTCCGTTGGGCAGCCCTGGTTTCACTTATAGTGAGCCTGATATCCGTTCCCTACTCGCATGGGCAGCTCACTTCCTATCTTGTTTGTGACGTCTCCTTCGCCCTGATGCGCGCTGTGAGCATCCTCATGTTGTGCTTGCTGGCGTTCCTGGCGCTGAGCATGAATGCCCTGCATCTCTCGCCGCGCAATCAGGCCTTCGGTATTTCGTTAGGCTTCGGGATGATGTCTGCCGGCGACTTTCTTGTCAGCACGTTTTTGTCGCGCAACGCGTCATTGACATCCCCTACCCAATTTGCCAATGAAGCCCTGATTCTGGTCACGCTCGGAATGTGGGCTTTCTACTTTGCCGTGCCTGAGCCTGTCACCGCTCCGGTGCTCGTCCCGGCCAACTCGACGATCTACCGCTGGAATGAGATTGCGTCCGCCCTGGGACATGGGACGCAAGTGGCCGTGCCGCAACCGGCAAGAAGCTTTTTCCTGTCTGACGTGGAGAAGGTTGTCGACAAAGTGCTCGCGCGCAACCTGCAGAGCAGCGAAACAAAATCCTGATCGACTGAAGCCCTCAGGGGGAATGGAAAAGGGTCGAATCCGCACGGATTCGACCCTTTCTACTTGCAAAGACTTCGTTCTGAGAACAAGAAGACCGGAGCAGCGCCCCGGTCTTACCTGCGTCTTGCCAGCTTTCAGGAGATGCTACTCGGCTGCAACCGGCTCGATCGAGGCAAACCGTCCGCGATTGCCATGGTCGGAGAACTTCACCCGCCCCGTCACCTTGGCAAAGAGCGTGTCGTCGGATCCGATGCCGACGTTCGCGCCCGGCTTGATGCGCGTGCCGCGCTGCCGCATGATAATGGATCCGCCTGTCACCAGCTCGCCGCCGAATGCCTTCACGCCGAGCCGCTGTGCGTTTGAATCCCGTCCGTTTGTAGAACTGCCGCCGCCCTTTTTATGTGCCATTGCCGAATCCCTTTCTCAATCGATATGCCGCGCCTACTTGGCTGTGGTATAGGTCACGCCATCGGCCTCGATCGCCTTGATGCGAACCTCGGTAAAGTTCTGCCGGTGCCCCTGCAGCTTCTTGTACTGCTTCTTCCGCTTCAGGTGGAAGACCAGGATCTTGTTGCCGCGGCCTTCGCCCAGCACTTCGGCCGTTACCCTGGCGCTTGCCGGCTTCACCACGCTGCCGGGCTCACCTGAAACCGCCAACACGTCGCTGAATTCCACGGTCTGGTTTTCCGCTGCAACGCTCTCAATTTTCACCACGTCGCCTGGGGCGACTCGATACTGCTTTCCACCGGTACGAATGACCGCGTACATACATCCTCCAGCGCGGCTCCGGCTCGGCCGGTGCGCTCGCGCATTCCAAAAAACTAGCTCGGGCGGAAACTTCCGCGCCGCGGTACGCTCAAGCCCCCAAATCGCGAAGCGAACGTCTGGCTCCACGGCAACAGGCAGGAATCGCCAAACTAGAGTAGTGTACCGGCTTTGGCAGCTCAGGTCAATTGTCTGGTGCGCCTCGGACAGACAGTTCGGGCTGCTCATTCATCCGCCCGCGGGGACAACATAGAAAAGAACGGCACAGTAATGGCTTACGCTCCCGACCAGAACGAAGACGTGCCAGGCGGCATGGAAGTAATGCACCCGATCAAGGGCAAAAAAGACGATGCCTAGCGTGTAAGCCAGCCCGCCTGCACCCAGCCATGCCACTCCGTGCCAGCCAATTGCGTGGATCAGCGGACGGGCTGCAAGGATCACAAACCAGCCCTGAAACAGGTAGACCAGTGCGGAAGCCACCGCGAAGCGGCCCACGGCGAAGCTCTTGAAGAGGACGCCGGCCAGCGCCAGTCCCCAGACCACCCCGAACAGCGTCCATCCGACCCGCCCCCGGAGCGAAACCAGGGTGAAGGGCGTATAGGTTCCAGCGATCAATAGATAGATTGCAGCGTGGTCCAGCACCTGAAAGACATGCCGTGCCCTGGTGCGTACCAGCGAGTGATACAGTGTCGAGCAAAGATACACAAGAACCAGCGTGACCGCGAAAACCGTGCAACTGACCAGCAGCCACTTGCTTCCCTGCATGCATCGCGCAATCAGGTAAATTGCGCCGGCCACCGCGAAGATCGCGCCGACGCCATGGGTAATAGCATTGGCAACAATATCGCCCAGCCTGTGGTGAGAATCCACATACACGATGATAAGCCTGCGAGCGGACTGCCCCGAAGGGGCGCTGCGGATGGCGCAACCCGTGAGATGCCTCGTTCGCGATGCGAGAGCAGGGCCCGGTCCGGACCTAAGCGATGATGATCGCTTGATCCGCCTGGGAACTCTGCCAGAAGGCTGTTGCGCCCACCAGAGGCGCTTCATCCCCAAGGCTCGCCGTCACCAGCCGCGCCTTCATGCCGTTGAGTTGCTTCTGCGCAATCGGGAGGAACAATCCGGCCGAGCGCGCGATTCCTCCTCCTACCACAATCACATCCGGAGCAAACGGCGCGAGAATCGCCTGCAACGCCTGGCCCAGGTGAACACCAAACGACTCGAAGACCTGACGGGCATCGGCGTCCGCCGCCGCATCGGCGGCCATGGCAGCCACTTCCTTGTCTTTGCCGGTGCGCTCGGCATAGTCCTGGCGGATGGCCCGCGTCGAAAGCAGATCCTCGACCATGCCCGCGCCGTACGGCAGGTTCCAGATTTCGCCGCCGTGCGGCACGCCATCCCCGTCCTTTACCCAACGCCCATTCAGTGCAAAGGCCGATCCGATGCCGGTCCCCAGCGCAATGCCTACTGCTCGGACAGCTCCCTCGGCTGCTCCTGCCGCCACCTCTCCGAGCAAAAACGCGCCCGCGTCATTCAAAAAGCGAAACCGCCGGGGCGACCAATTGAATCGCTGTGCCAGGCCCTGGCGCAGGTCCACGCCGTAGAGGCTTTGCAGCTTGTGGCGCATCTGGCTGATTCCGGCGCAATAGTCGAAAGGGCCGGGAAAGGCCAGGACCGCACCGCCCGCCTTATCCAATTCACCGCTCGCTGTATCTCGTGCAAGCTCATACACCAGATCCATCATCCGCGACGCCGGCTCATCGCCGCGCAGACGCGCTCGCGTCATGCGCATCAAGCGCAAGCTCCCAGGCTCACACCATCCAGCCGTTATGTGGCTGCCGCCTACGTCAAAGGACAAAATTGGGGCAGAGCGTGTCGCAGCTTCATCAACCAAGCAAAACTCCCAATGATTTCGTTATCATTTGTAGCATATAACTCCCCATCCTTGACCAGTCCTGTTTGAGGTCATTTCTCGGAAAGCCTTGCCTGGCCATTCTGCCGCCTGACGAATACCCGTCATCTCAGGCAGCGCATAGGTCACCGTGACGCCTGCGTGTCAGCTCTTGAAGCTCCTCATATACTCCTCGTCAATCCGCAGCGATTCCATGGGCGGCAGGTTAAAGGCCTCCTGCTCCACAAAGCAGTGCTTGATGTCCGCCTTGCTGGCCGCGGCAAAGATCGGGTGATAATCCTGCGTTCCGGTTCCCAGTTCCGCTGCCGGGGGCGGAGCCGCGATCGACGCAGGTGTGAGAGTCTTTTTAAAGTCCTTCACGTGCAACATTGAGATCCGCGTCGGATATCGCTTCAGATACTCCACCGCATTGCCGCCGCCCACCATCACCCAGCCGCAGTCCAGTTCAAAGGTCACCAGCGCAGGATCGGTAAGCCGCACAAGTTCCTCGAATGGCACGACTCCCTGCTGCGCATGAAACTCCATGGTGTGGTTGTGATACCCGAACTGCATTCCCGCAGCCTTCACCTTGGCTCCCATCCGGTTAAACTCGTCCGCGTTCCAGCGCCAGTCGTCGAGCGTAAAGGCCTGCAGCAGGTCGCCGAACTGGCGCACCTTCACGCGCGCCGGATCTTTGAAGCCCGGAAACGAACAGATCAGGTAATGAACGCCCAGATCCCGGTTGAAGGCCAGAATGTTGTCGAAGTCCTTGCTCAACGCGTCGTGTGCGTAGTGCGCGCTCGGGCAATGGAGACCGGCCCCATCCAGCGCCTGCCTAACCTGCGGCACCGTGTGGTTGAAATAGCCGGCCGCTTCAACCTCGGTGTACCCAAGAGCCGCAACCTGCTTCAGCGTGCCGGCGTAATCATGGGGAAGAAGTTCGCGCACGGAGTAAAGCTGGAGCCCAATCGGCAGGCCCAGCGGGTTTGCATGCAGGTACTTCCCTTTAAGCAGAGTCGCGCCGCCAGCCAGAGCGGCTGAGGTGGATTGAACGAATTGCCTCCGTGTCATCGCCGGCATATCTCATCTCCCTTGCTGCTTCAAGAACAGAATGTGCATTGCAGGGTGCGCGCACAGCAGCAAGCTTGACGTTGGTCTGCGCGGTGGCGCAGGATTGCTCGCCTGTGATAACGTTCCCAACTGCGAGGCAATTGTAGTACACCGCGGCTAATGCCTGCTCGGGTAAAGCTCACAAGCCTGCTCGACTGCGGCAAAACCGGAAACGCGATGAACCCCCATTGGGAGGAAACCCCGCCATGAGAATCTCAAGACTTTCCGCCTTGCTTGCTCTTGCGCTTGCACTGCTGGCCGGATTTGCAGTTGCGCAAGGAGCGCAACCGATCCCTGCTTCATCGGCCTCTCCGAGTGCCGAGCCTGTGAACCCCCATGCAACCCCAGAGGCGCGCGCCCTGCTCAAGAAGATCGATCAAATCTCAGGCCGCGAAACGCTCACCGGACAGCACAACTTTCCCAATCACCTTTCACGGTGGTCGGATCGCATCTACGACCTGACAGGCAAGTTTCCAGCCATCTTCGGCCAGGACTTCGGGTTTGCCGGGGGCGACGACAAGGACTCCGTGGAAGGCCGGCCGGCCATGATCGAAGAGGTGGAGCGGCAGTACCGCAACGGCGCTGTGATCGCCTTGACCTGGCACGCGGTGCGGCCCACCGAAGATGAACCCGTGACCTTTCGCGACAGCGTGCTCGGACATCTTACCGACTTTGAGTGGAATGAACTGCTGACTCCCGGCACCGACCTAAATAGCCGCTGGGCGGAGCAGGTGGACGTGATTGCGGGCTATCTCCGCCAGTTGCAGGATGCAGGCGTGCCCGTGCTCTTCCGGCCCTATCACGAGATGAACGGCAACTGGTTCTGGTGGGGCGGGCGGCCCGGCCCGCATGGCTCCGCTGCGCTCTACCGCCAGCTTTACGACCGCTTTGTGAACCTGCACCACCTGAACAACCTCGTGTGGGTGTGGAACGTGAACAGCCCCAGCGAAAATGCAGGGCCCATCGCGGATTACTTCCCCGGCGCGCGCTATGCCGATCTCGTAACGATGGATATCTACGGCGAGTTCAAGCAGAGCTACTACGACGGGATGGTGGCGCTGGCCGGAGATAAGCCGATTGCGATGGCCGAGGTGGGCGCAATGCCCACGCTGGATGTACTGGCCAGGCAGCCGCGCTGGGCCTACTTCATGATGTGGAGCGGGATGGCTGAGACCGCCAATGCTCCAGCGGTCTTGCAGGCCAATTTTCACGCGCCCAACCTGTTGAATCGCGGCGATGCACCG
>JAJZGF010000289.1 GCA_021805025.1 Acidobacteriota bacterium | reverse complement strand
CCACCTCGCAACCGCCGCGATGATGCTATGGCAAAGCAACCGCCGGTATGGTCATCTTCTCTTTGCGGATGTTGCTCTTGTCTTCGCTCCACCGCTTCCATACCGGATCAGTGGTGGCGAGCATGGAGCGTGTTTTGTCCTTGACGATCTCCCGCGCAGCGAGCGAGGCGAGATCTTTATACTGCAGAACGATGAAGCTCGACCATGCTGCTCCTGCGGGATTCTGGTTGGTGAAGCAGGCGTACGAGGAGAGGATGCCTGCCTTCATCCAGCCCTCAAACTGCGGCGCTACATAGCCCTGAACATAACTGACATACTTCGGCATTAGCGCGGTGACATCATATTCGAGGACAACATACTGCGAGGAACGTGTAGGGGCGTGGATGGAGTTCGCACTGACAATGTCTGCGGTGGCAGAGGTTTCGACAAAGGCAAGAGACTGTGCGGCCTGGATAAGTCCGCCGGGATACGTATGCTCGATGACCTGCCAGCGGCCCAGATCGGTGAAGTGGCGAAAGCGGAGCACGACGAAGAGATCGGGGTTGTCGCTTGCGGCATACGAACTGAACAACGCTTGATAGCTATCAATGTCGCCCGCGGCCTTCCAGCGCTCGAACTGCGCGATACCCTGAGTGGCCATGAGTTCGCGGAACGCTGCTCGCTTACCCAACATCGCTTTGTAGGTGAAGACCAACGCGACGGGACCGTCAATGTATTGCTGGGCGTCGGCCCGGGGGGCGCTGTAAAGTGTGGCGCTCAACACACTGAAGATCAGAGTAGCAGTAAGGATAGTGATCGAAGCTGACAGCCGTATGAGACGATTTTTGCTCAACAATTTATTTGCCTCCCAAAGCCCACGCAGCGCAGGAGTCGAAGAGCTTGAGGCCGTCAGGAATGAGAAGATCAAACTGGTCGGGCGCCAGGCCAAAGAATATGCGGCGTGCGGGCGCAACAAACTCATGATCCATGTAGACACCCTTCTCATAGGCGAAGAGGAAAGCCTTTGAGGGCTCGCCCGGCAAGAAAGCAATCACCTGGGCAGAAGGTTCAGGACGACCCCAGTTATAAACTTTGATTGCGTGTTTCACGGGCATGAACATGCCGTTCGAAAAGCCTGCCTGAATGGGATTCGGTGCATTGATCAGCCACAGAAACGACTGTTCCTCCTTGGAGTCCTCACCGTAATCCGTCTGAGGCTGGTAGCCGGTCATACCCAAAAAATCCAGCAGCCACGGCTTGGTCGTAAAGACTGGAACAGGGGTCGTGCGATAGGTCCCAGTGATAGTCTTTGCCTTCACGTCGCTTGCAAGGAAGACGAGGTCATAGCCGTCCGCCGGTGGCGGATTGACGTCAGAGACCATCGTGACGACCATGCCAAGCGATTCAAAGTGCCTGCGAATGTCGGCATCAACAGAGGCAGTAGGGCTGGACGTAGCAGCGACTAGAAGAAGCTTTTTACCCTTAAAGATACGGCTGCTCGCATCCGCTGCATGAAGCGCTGTCGCCGATAAGAGCAGAACAGAGAGTGCGGCCAGCACAGAATACGTCCAACATTTTCGAATCATCAATGCTCCTTCTTAAGTGCATGTGCGGTGGGGTTAGCAACTGCCGAGCAAGGGATTGGGAAGCTTCTCGTCAGCGCGCGAGCGTGCAGTTCATCAGGGCTGGTCGGGAGAACTCATTGTCCAAAGAAGAGCTGCGTCAAAGAGGGCGTGGCCTTGTTCGGTGAGATCGTCGAAGGCTGGGTTATCGACCGGGAGCAACATGCGGCGAGCTGGAGCCACGAATTCATCGGCCATAGCGGCACCTTTCTCATAGCCAAAGATGGCGCGCTCGTGAAAGGAGTTGGGCAGCGTCGCAACGATGATCGCCGACGGCATCGGATTAGCCCACTTGAGCACATCTGCCTCCTTGATGTACTTCACGTACCCAGGCTTGAGACCTGCGGCCATCTCACTATAGGCGCCGACAATTTCGAGGTAGTCCTCCGGCGGATCTTCGCTCTCCTTAGGCTCACCATGCTCGCCATAATCAACGTAGCGGTGGCGGTTCGCCATCTTGAGCGTATCGGCCATCAGGCCTTCCAGGCAAAGTAGCGGAGCCTTTGCATCACGATATTTGTTCGCCATCTTGTACTTCGAATTGGTTGCTGAAATAACAATAAGATCCATGCCAGCAGCCACACTGTCTGGTTCGCTCTGATCCGCTTGAGTCACACTGAAGCCAAGTTCCTTGAGGTGCACCGCAATGTGGTCGTCGGACTCCTCCCCCTCGGGCGTATCAAGCCGTCGCACGAAGAGCACCTTCTTTCCCCGCGCCGCTGCGGCGAGGCGCTTCTGTAGCGCGGTTGGATCATACGGTGCAGGCCTCGCCGGTGGGCTCAGCGCCCAGGCGATACTCGCGTCGAAGAGCCTTGCTCCCGACCACCACTCGACCAAATCCGGATCCTTAGCACTTGGCCCGTTCAGAGCGGTTAGATAATGAAATGTGGCATCCTGCAGATAAAATCCCACTCGCCGCGCTGGCGCCACAAAGCCGCCATACATCGACGCATCCTTCTCATACGTGAAGACGCCCGCGTGGGTTGGCTCACCCTCCACGTTGACGACAATACTTGCTGCAGGCGCAGGCTTTGCCCAGCCAAAGGCCTGGGGCTGCAGATATAGCGTGCCGAACATCTCCGACTGAGAAATGCCGAGCCGTCTGACAATAGGATTGGTCACATTCGGAAAGTAGCCGTAAAGCACTGAGAACGCGCGCATGAAATCCTGCGATGGATCCAGCGTCTCAAAGTCCACATGACGCTCCGGTCCGGACATCTTCATGTCCGGATAATCGACCGTGTTCCAGGTGAATACAGGGATTGCACTGGTTGCGTAGCGATCGCCAAGCACCCTTGGATCGGCGGTAGAAGAAAGTAGGATGAGGTCGTACCCCTGGGCATTCGCCGCGTCATCGTCTTCACGGGCAAGGGTGACTGTCATACCCTCCCCTTCGAGGTGCTTCTTGATCACAAGGTCGTCGTTCGGGTGTTCTTTGTCGGACTCGCCTACAACAAGGAGAACTTTCTTCCCCTTGAGTTCGGCTTGATCGAGCATCGGACTTGCGCTCTGAGCCTGCAAGTAACCGTAGCCCGAAGCAACGAATGCAAGCGAAC
>JAJZGF010000288.1 GCA_021805025.1 Acidobacteriota bacterium | reverse complement strand
TCGTCGCCACAGGTAGATTCTTCGTGATCGGAGGCTTTGGCGATGGACCGCGCAGGACTTGCTGCACCATTCGCGTCGTCCACATAGCTAGTCCTCGTCTGCCGTGTCTTCGGCGTCCTCTTCGTCTTCTTCCTTTGCGCCCTTTGGCTCGGCAATCTTCAGGTGCTCGGCAAGGTGACGCAGCATCTCGTGTCCCTCATCCTTGCCGAAGACGTGCTGCTCTGGCTCGACATACTGCGAGACGCCGGAATGGGAGCGTAAGTCGAGGCGCATCTTGGCCTTCATGTGATGAGTGACTGTGTGGCCGCCGTTTGCCGACGGTTCAATCTCGATCTTGGTCAGTTCTTGTGCCATGCTACTCTCCTAGGATTCGGTCTGCTTTTGCCCTGATCCGCCCAGCTGCCGCGCTGGACAACTTTCCCTTGGCCACCATCTGTGTTGCTCGCGCCTTGGCGTTTGCCGCGTGTGCGCGGTCGTTCAACGGATACTTCCTCTCACTCGGCAGTCCAAAATCGCTGCTGGGCAGGCTGTTTCTTTTCGTTGCTTTGAGTACCGCCATCGGATAAATACCTCGCCATTCTCCGCAATAAAAGCGGCGAATCCTTTGCTAGTCCAAGAACCTTGTTGCATCGATCACAAATCCATCCCCTGAAATTGCCTGAATTATGGTCATGGTCGAAAACCGTCTTTCCATGCTCAAAACAAATCTCGCATTGCATCTGGCGTGGGCGTCCAGCAATCTTTTCTCTTTTCGCTTCCTTCCGCTGCTCGAATGCTTTCCGTCTCCGTAGTTCACCTTCCGGGTCTTTCTTTCGCCGTGCCCGAGCTTG
The DNA here is from genome assembly GCA_021805025.1 of Acidobacteriota bacterium. GTDB lineage: Bacteria > Acidobacteriota > Terriglobia > Terriglobales > Acidobacteriaceae > Telmatobacter. The sequence goes on along the minus strand of JAJZGF010000288.1, from coordinate 2,352 downwards.
CTTCGCTTCTCTGTCTAAAATCATATCCTTGTGAGATTCACGATAACGCTGCTTTATCGCCTTCGCCACTTCAGGATGCGCTGCTCTCCATTTGCGCGCCTCTTCTGATCTTAATTCACGAAGATTAGGTTGAGCTGCGCGCCAAGATTTTGTTTTTGCATAGCCGCTCATCTCTACCCCCATGCCGATACGGTCGGCGGCCTGCGTTCCTTAGCTGCTTTCGGTCGTTCGGGTTCTTTAATCCCTATCGCCAGCGTCCGGAGAGCGTCTGCTGCGTGGCTGGCGTCGTCATGCAGCGGCTCCCGCCTTGCCTGTCCTAACGCGCTCGCCGGACCCCATTGATACCGTCGAAGATATTGTAGCCCATCTGCGCATAATGTGGCGTCAAAATACATTTGGGGGAAAATAGTCCGCACAGCGTTGATCCCGTCCGCTACTTTGAGCTGCCGGTTGACCCTCACCTTGAATCCTTTGGCCGCAATCAACTCCTGAATCGACTTGCCCGTGCCAAGCGAGCGTGTGCCGCCATCCCACGGCAGCACCACTGTGCCATAGACGTAGCCCCAGGTCTGCATCTGCTGGAGGTAATACTCGATTGCCTGATGGGTGTCGCTGAAGAACCGCAGCACCCGAATCTCAAAAGGCGTCCGCTGCACACACCAGATGGCCACCTGGTCGGCAAAGCCCAAATCCCAGTACGTTTCGACCGGGCGCGTCGCATCGTAGGGGACTGACCGTATCCTGCCATCGCGCTCAGCGGCTTGCAGCTCAGCTTTGTAGATTGCGCCTTCGACCGTGCTGCGTGTACCGCCGTCATAGACATGGTGGAAGAGATCAGGATCGCGTTCGCGCAGCGTCTCGATCTTCTCGTGAGATTCCGGCGACAGCCAGAGATTGTCCCGGTAGCTGGTGCGGCAGGTCCATGCGCCTTTGGGCGGATTGACGACAAAATCCTGATACACCGCATCCGTTTCCAGGTCCGGGTTGAGCGTGAACCAGATCTCTGAGCCGGGTTTGCGGATCGTGGGAAGCAGGATCGACAGCGAGCGCCGACTGACCACGCTTGCCTCCTCGATCCAGCATATGTCGATGGCCTCATAGGACTTAATCGACGATACAGTCTGCTTACGCAACCCCGCAAAAACAAACTCCGTGCCATTTTTGCCGCGAATCTCTGACTGGAGCGTAGTGTAAAAGTCAGCCAAGCCCAGGCGGACTATTTGGTCGGTCAGCAGCTGGTGGACTGACTCTCGGATCGAATCCATCGTCTCGCGCCCGCAGAGAATACGGGGCCCATCCGTCCGTCCGGGCCAGATCATGCCTGGGTTGGCGCCGATGAGAAGTAGTGCCTGCGCTACAGACCAGGACTTCACGCCATCGCGACCGCCGTAGAGCACCTTGTACGGATGCGGACGAAATAATTCGGCCAGCTTGGCCGGGAACTCGACGATCATCGCTGGCACCACCGCTGGTGTGTACTGCCAACCGAGCCACAGTCAGGGCACGACGCGGAGCTGAGCGGAGGGTCTGGCTCATCCACAGCAAAAATGGTCGTCCTGGAGGGAGTCGTAGCCCGAACCAAGGGATTATGAGTACCATGATCTAACCGGTGCACTACCGGCCCAGATGCAGTATCTCGCGGATCGGCTGCCGGGCACTGGGCAGCCAGGAGCCGCACACAATGGTCACGCAGCGTCACGCCAGCCAGCGCGGCGTCAGCCTTGAGCGTCTGTACCAAGCCGTTCGGGATCCCGCGTAAATTGAGCACAGCCATGTAACAAATGTACCACTTGGACCAGCTACTTCCCCGGCTCTTCTGGCGGCCAAAAGCGCCGATCTCGGCCACGCGGCCGTCACGCAGCAGCAGGTCGCGCTTTTCGTCGATGCCGACGGCGGGGTCGATGAGGCGTCCGCCGCGGATGAGGGTGATAGGCGCTGCGGGGTTCATTGGGCGGCTCCGGAAACGGCGGATGTGTGAAGATTGAGCGCTCGTTCGACGAGGGCCATGCGGATGGCAACTCCATTACGCACCTGATCGAGAATGCGGGATTGCGGACCGTCGGCAACTTCTGCGGTCAGCTCCAGGCCGCGAATGATGGGGCCTGGATGGAGGATGTGGGCAGCAGGCGCATGGACGGCCAGGCGCGCGGCGGTGAGCTGGTAGTCGCGGCGATACTCAACCAGATCGAGCTGAAGACCGGCGAGCCGCTCGGCCTGAATGCGCAGCATCATGACAATCTGCGAGCTGGCCAGTGCGCGGTCGAAGTCCCGTTCGATGCGGATGCCCGGGCCGACCTCAGCAGCCATGGCGGGCAACAGCGCCGGTGGTCCGCCCCCGGGGAGGTAGTTACT
>JAJZGF010000101.1:11738-13894 GCA_021805025.1 Acidobacteriota bacterium | reverse complement strand
CTGGAATATCGCGGGTACGACTCGGCGGGGATTGCCGTGGGCAGCCCGGACCGCCCCACGCTGGATGTGCGCCGCGCACCCGGCAAGCTGCATAACCTGGAAGAGGTTCTCAAGGAACGGCCGCTGGATGGCACATTCGGCATTGGCCACACGCGCTGGGCCACACACGGCCGACCCACGGAAGAGAACGCGCATCCGCATCGCGACTGCACCGGCAGAATTGTCGTGGTCCACAACGGCATTGTGGAGAACTATCTGGACCTGAAACGCGAGTTGACGGCGCAGGGCCACAAGTTCGTCACGGAGACGGACACGGAAATCATCGCGCACCTGATCGAGCAGGTGCAGAAGGATGCCGAGGCAGCCGGCGCCCCTGCTTCGCTGGAAGTAGCCGTGCGACGCGCTGTCACGCGGCTTACCGGCGCCTTTGCGCTGGGCATCCTTTCTGCCGCCGAACCGGACAAGATCGTTGTGGCTCGCTCGGGACCGCCCGTCGTCATCGGCGTAGGCGAGGGCGAGTGTTTCGTGGCCTCGGATGTCCCAGGCATCCTGCACCACACCCGCAATCTCTACTTCCTGGCCGATGGCGATATGGCCATCCTCACAAAGGCCGGTGTGGAATTGACGGACTTTGATGGTAAGCCCATCCACCGCTCCATTACGCGCATTCAGTGGGATCCCATTCAGGCGGAAAAGGGCGGATACAAACACTTCATGCTCAAGGAAATCTGGGAGCAGCCGCGCGCCATCCGGGACACCACCATGGGCCGTGTGTCGCTGGATTCCGGCAAGGTCTTCCTCGGCGAGATGAAGATCGCAGAGCATGAGCTGGCGGCAGCGCAGAGCATCAATATCGCCGCTTGCGGAACCAGCTGGCACGCAGCGTTGGCCGGCAAATACATGATCGAGCGACTCGCCCGACTGCCCGTGGACGTGGACTACGCCAGTGAGTATCGCTATCGTGACCCGATTGCCGGGCCGGAAGCGCTGGGCCTGTTGATTACCCAGTCGGGAGAAACCGCCGACACGCTTGCCGCGCAGCGGGAGATGAAAAATCTGGGTTCCAAAACTGTTGCCATCTGCAACGTGGTGGATGCCATGGTTGCCCGCGAGGCACACGGCGCCATCTACACGCACGCCGGCCCTGAGATTGGCGTAGCCTCTACGAAAGCATTCACCTCGCAATTGACGGCGCTGTTTCTGCTGGCGCTCAAATTGGGCCAGTTACGCGGCAAGCTCGACACCGCACAGTCGGTTGCGCTCATCGAGGAACTGGGCCGTATTCCCGGACGGATCGAAGAGGTGCTGCGCGCCTGCTCGCCGCAGTGTGAACATTTGGCAAAGGAATTCGCGAATGCTCGTGACTTCCTGTATCTCGGTCGCGGAATTCACTTCCCGATTGCGCTGGAAGGCGCGCTCAAACTGAAGGAGATTTCCTACATTCATGCCGAGGGCTATCCAGCAGGCGAAATGAAGCACGGACCCAATGCACTTATCGACGAGACTCTGCCTGTCGTCGTTTTAGCTACGCGCGATGTAGCGGACCCAGCCTCAAAGCTGCGCTATGAGAAGACCCTCTCGAACATCCAGGAGGTGACAGCGCGCAGCGGACGCGTGATTGCCATTGCCACGGAAGGCGACACCTCCATCGGCGGCCTCGTGGAGCACGTACTGCACATCCCGCATTGCATCGAGCTACTTGCGCCGCTCATTGAGATCGTGCCGCTGCAGCTGCTTGCGTATTACATTGCCGTCCGTCGCGGCTGCGATGTGGACCAGCCGAGGAATCTCGCGAAATCTGTCACCGTGGAATAACTCCCGCAGCTATGCTCGCCCGGTTGTCTGTGTACAAAAATGTTTGCACAGAGACAATATAGTTTGCACATTGACAAGAAAGTTAGTACGTCGCCTGCGTCTCAAACCTTCTATGCGTTGAGTGAAGACATAGCCAAGATCCTTCCGGGAGATGTTCCATGTCTTAGGTTCTACTTGTAGAAGGTCGTTTATGGTTTTACCAAAACACGATCAGAGCCGACTGTTCCCAACAGGTGAACCCCTTGGCGTTGAACTCGGCTTGATGTTGCTTTACTGCCTGTGCGAACTGTCCGCGCGGAAAAAGTTGCAAAAGCTGCGAGTAGACACTGCATACTTGAGTC
>JAJZGF010000101.1:0-11728 GCA_021805025.1 Acidobacteriota bacterium | reverse complement strand
TGATCCTTTCTTCCTCTGAATGTGGTCCTTGCTACGGAACCTACTCCAGAGTAGCGGGGATCAGCCGCTTTGCGCGTCTGCCAGGCGTGATGAGCTACCTGCTATTTTGGACAGCAATGCTCCAGCATGGCAGTTAGCCTAGGTGGTTCTGCAGAACGTAAAGACAGAAAGGAACTCGGATGAGCACACGATGCACCATCACATACGAGCGCGACGAGGCCACCGGCCAGGAGATCCACCTTTACGAGGACCTGCTGGACGACCCCGGCTGCGTGTTGCTCGAACTCGAAGGATTCACGTTTGAAACGTCCGTCTCGGTCTCGCCCTCGGGCCGGCTCGGTACCCGGGTTATGCTCCGTATACCAAAACCCTGGGCGCGCAAGCTGGGAATGATCGCCAATGACCGTAAATCCTAGGTCTACGCATTCGACGCGGCGCAGTTTGCCGGCGGTATGCGGGTACATTGGATTCAAGAGGGTATGGATGCCGAGTCCTGGAGCGAACTGTTCATCGAAGAAAGGCGTAATGGCTGCGGATGTGCAAACGAATTATATGAGGCTCATATAATTATACGAACCTCATATAATTGCGTATAAAAGCATCGCGAGGCGGCGTCAAACAGAAAGAGTATGGGCTCCTCAGCGGACACTGGCTCAAGGAGGAGGGTATTCGTGAAGAGATCAGCGGTGCCTTCAAGAAACGCCTCAGTAAGCGTCGGATAATCAAATCCGCAACCCCAGACAAGCTGGCTGTTCTGTCGACGCCGGAGATTCACCGCGCCCTGCCATCGACCGCACCCCGCGGATTCTAAAACATCGCCCGGGAGTGGCCAGTGCTCGCATTACCCGCGGCGATGGTGCCCGCGAGTGAGCGAAATCCGGAAGCAAGGCTCTTTTTCACTTACAAAGTTTATTGTCTGGACTTCGCTGGGAATCACTTGAGTCACATAGTCTCGGGTACAAACATATTTCTATGCTGTCATCGGGCCGTGCTTCGAACAAAGGACTTACAATCGGTCTGGGTACATACATTTTTGTACGCAGACACCCGGTTCAGTACGGCGGGCTTTACGGCGGTGAGAAAAAGCGCCTGGGTTTTCACGCATTTACGGGCAGATGGCGTGCACACGGAATACTGAGAAAGTCGGTGCGCACGCGGTCAGCCTGTTCCTTTTACCACCACTCCATCGAGCGCCCAAAAGGAACCTTGGCTGTGGATTCAGGCTTGGGCGTACGCAGCAGCAGCAACGGACACGCCACCAGCTTGACGATCTTCTCCGCGATCGACCCAAAGACCATGGGATACCAGCCCGACAGGCCATGCGTCGAAATCACCAGCAAATCCGCATGGTCCCGCTCTGCCGCGTCAAGAATTGCACCGGCCACATCGTTGCCCACTTCCACGCTCGCGGTTACTTTGATGCCTTTGGTTGCGAGAGCCTTCTGCGAGACGGCGAACCGCTCTTCGGCAGCCTTCTTGGCCGCTTCCACAACAGCGGCTTCCGTGATGGAGTCCGGAATCGAAACATTCGGAAATGCAGGAATTACGTGGAGCAGATCGATCTCTGCATGAAACTTTTCGGCCAGTTCGGTCGCCGCATCCAGTGCCGCATGCGAGGAAGAGCTGAAGTCAATTGGAACCAGAATCTTGGTGGGAATGGCACTGTATGTTTTCTCTCGGGACATTACGTTCTCCTTGGCTGGCCGCAGGTGAAAACGGCTACATTTTTTCGCCCACCATCATAGCAAGACCGAACGGGTGTCGTTACGTGACCTGCAACACAGCATCGCAGCCCCGGTCATTGCAACGGGCGCTCGATCTTCGCAAAACGGCGTCTGGCCGATCGGCTGGCGCGGAACTCAACGTGACGAATGCCACAGATTCGGCTCGGGCTTCTCTTCCGGTCCACCTGCCCACGCAAAGCCTGCTACGTGCCGTGCATCACTTCCACGCCCGCCGCAAAGACGCGCGGCTGCGCCGGCGATGCAATGAAATACGCCAGCTCCCTGTAGTCATCGAACTCATGAACCAGAAAATCCGCCTGCTTCCCCACTTCCAGGGATCCAACCTGCGGGCCGAGACCCAGGCTCCAGGCGGCATTGATTGTCGCGGCCGTCAGAGCCTCCGCGGGTGACAATCCCATGTGCAGGCAGGCGAGAGAAAGCACAAACGGTATGGATGCAATGGGCGAGGACCCCGGATTGAAATCCGTGGCAAGCACGATCGCCAGTCCGAGATCCACCATCAAGCGCGTAGGAGGATACTGGCTCCTGCCCAACGCAAACACCGACCCCGGCAGCAACACAGGCTGCACGCCCGCGGAACGCAACGCCGCCAGCGATTCGCGCGTGACGGCTTCCAGGTGGTCGGCAGTTCTGGCGTGCAAGGCCGCCGCAAGCTCCGCTCCAGTGCCGGCGCGAAACTGTTCACAATGGATGCGCAGTTCCATGCCATGCTTCCGGGCCGCTGTCAGCACCGTCCGCGCTTCTTCCACCGTGAAGGCGTGTTCGTCGCAGAAGGCATCGCAGAAGCGCGCCAGCCGGGCCTGCGCAACCGCAGGAATCAACTCCTCCGCGATCCACCGCACGTACTCCGCACGATTCTCCTTGAACTCCGGAGGAACTGTGTGGGCTGCCAGCAAAGTCGGCACAAAGTTGGCAAATCCCTCTTCATTCAACCGGGCAATCACGCGCAACATGCGGAGTTCCGTGTCATGATCGAGGCCGTAGCCTGATTTTGCCTCAATCGTCGTCGTGCCTGCCCGCATCATCCAGGAGCAGTGCCTGCGCGCCTCGGCAAGCAGTTCATCCTCGCTTGCTGCCCGCGTCTGCATCACCGTGCGAAGGATCCCGCCACCGGAGGCGGCAATCTGCTGATAGGTTGTCCCCGCGATGCGCATCTCAAACTCCGCGGCTCGATTGCCGGCAAACACCGCATGTGTGTGCGCGTCCACAAAGCCCGGCGTCACCGCGCGCCCTGCCGCATCCATCACGCGCGCAAAACGTGGAATCGCTGGCAACACGTCGTGATAGGTGCCAATCGCTGTAATCCGCCCATCCTGCACGACCATTGCCGCATCCCTAATCAGGCCGAGTTCGGCCAGTTCCCTGCCGGCACGCGGTCGCGCGGGGCCCGCCAGGGTGACCAGTTGTCCGATATTCACCACTGCAGTCGTAGTTGCCATGGTCATTTTTCCGCGATCGGGATATGGATGCCGCGATCGCGCGCAGTCCGGCGCGCCACCTCATAGCCTGCATCCGCATGGCGCACGACACCAAGACCGGGATCGTTGTTCAACACAAGCGCAATGCGCCGCGCAGCATCATTGGTGCCGTCGGCCACTGTTACCTGACCCGCATGCAGCGAATAGCCCATACCTACGCCGCCGCCGTGGTGGAAGCTGACCCACGTGGCTCCGGACGCGGTATTCAGCAGCGCATTCAAAATCGGCCAGTCAGCCACAGCGTCGGAACCATCCAGCATCTTCTCCGTCTCGCGATATGGGCTTGCCACGGAGCCGGTATCAAGATGGTCCCGCCCCATGGCGATCGGCGCAGAGACCTCGCCGCTGCGCACCAGCTCATTGATCGCCAGGCCCATCCTAGCGCGCTCGCCATAACTCAACCAGCAGATGCGGGAGGGCAATCCTTGAAAGGCGAAGCGCCCGCGTGCGAGTTTCAGCCAGCGGTTCAGAATCTCGTTGTCAGGGAAGAGTTCCAGCGCCAATGCATCGGTGCGGTCAATGTCTCTCGAGTCGCCCGACAGCGCAACCCAGCGAAATGGGCCCTGGCCGGTGCAGAAGAGGGGACGAATGTACTCCGGCACAAAACCCGGAATCAGAAACGCATCCGCGCAGCCGGCGTCCAATGCAAACCTGCGAATGTTGTTGCCATAATCAAACGCAATCGCGCCCGCACGCTGCAGCGCAAGCATGGCGTTCACATGCACCACCATGGAAGCGGTCGAGCGCCGCACGTACTCCTCCGGATTGCGCTTCCGCAGCGAGACAGCATCGTCCAGCGTCATTCCGTGGGGCACATATCCATTCAGCGGATCATGCGCGCTTGTCTGGTCTGTCACCACGTCCACCTGCACGCCGCGACGCACGATCTCCGGATGCACATCCGCACAGTTGCCAACCAGCCCCACGGAGAGTGCGCGACCCTCGCGCCGCGCGACATCACACAACGCCAGAGCCTCATCGAGATCCTCGCTCAGCAGGTCGCAATAGCGGGTATCCACGCGGCGCTGAATGCGCGTGCGGTCCACATCGACCGCCAGTACCACTCCGCCGTTCAGCGTCACGCTCAGGGGCTGTGCGCCGCCCATGCCGCCCATGCCGCCGGTCACCACCAGCCGACCCCTCAGCGACCCGCCAAAGTGCTGGTCGGCCAGCGCGGCAAACGTCTGGAAGGTTCCCTGCAGAATGCCCTGGGTGCCGATGTAGATCCAGCTCCCTGCCGTCATCTGGCCGTACATCATCAGACCCTTGCGGTCGAGCTCGTTGAAGTGCTCCCACGTGGCCCACTTGCCCACAAGGTTCGAGTTGGCAATGAGCACACGCGGCGCCATTTCATGGGTAGGGAAAACAGCCACCGGCTTGCCCGACTGCACCAGCAGCGTCTCTTCATTACCTAGCTGCTCCAACTCGCGCACAATCGCGTGGAAGCACTCCCAGTTGCGTGCCGCGCGTCCGATACCGCCATACACCACCAGATCCGCGGGCCGCTCGGCAACCTCAGGGTCCAGATTGTTCATCAGGCACCGCAGCGCCGCCTCCTGCTGCCAGCCTTTGCAGCGAAGCTGGTTGCCGCGCGGCGCGCGAATCACAGAAATTGCAGGATCAGACAAGGCTCCCCCGGCAGCATCGATGCCCTGAAAACACTTCTAGAGCATACTACCGGGCACACAACGGGAGCCGTGATGGACCGGGCTGCCCGCTTATTGCGAGGTCAAGGGGAGATGGAAATTCACGCCGGCCATCCGATTGACGCGATCCGTTGCCGCAAAGTCTACCTGCGTCAGCGAGACCGCATAGTGATAGCCGTCGAGAACGTACAGCGTTGTCGGAGTCAGAACGTAGTTGTAGACCAATGCGGGCGGTTGGCCATCGTTGAAGACGACCGTCACAGGCTCTGGACGATCCTCAGCGCTGGGCGTATCGGGTCCAACGTACGGCATGCGATGGAGTGCCGGCCCGCCGCCGGCAACGCTCAGAGGCGGCCCACCGTACCAGTTTCCCTGCGGAGATTGCGCAGGCATATACAGTGGTGTAGCTCCCCGCTGCGGCTGCGGTGTCTCATCTGCGGGCGGCGTATAGGCGCTGGGCTGCCGACGATAGAGGCCGGAGGGATCCTGCAGTGGCGGATCGGCCACCGGCACGCCAAGATCATCCATCACCTTCAGCGTAAGTCGCGTCTCCGCATGCAGCGTGGGCCGCGGACCACGCCGCGGCAGGTTCAGCAAATCGATCGGCCACAGAATGGGAATCGTCCACGTAACCGTATCCCGCACGGCATGGCCCTTGCCAAGAATCCGCCCGTCGCGGTCCACCTGGTAGCCCGGCACATCCACAACCTTGGCATTGATTGGAATCACGGTATCCGGCTCGATCAGCATGCGATCAAACTTCAGCTCCATCCAGCCTTTGCCCACAAGATGCCCGGGATCCTTGTAATCCTCAAAGCGGCCGATCAAAAAGCTGTCAAACGGTAGCACCCCATGTGCATAGCGCGCTGAGTACCCCGCCTGGCAGAGGACCGGATCGCCAATAGCTTCCGTCTTGGATGACAGTCTTGGCTCCGATACCGTGCATTGGATAAGCGATCCTGCTGGAATCAGGTGCTCAGCAGCAACCCCGGCCATCGGTACAGATGTGAGGAACGAAAGAAGCGCAAACGCGGAGAACTTCATAGACGGCCTCCTGACGGGCAGGCTGAGTGGAAGTACCTGAGATCGAGAGATCGGGCCGTTTGCAACAGTACCGCGCAGACGCCGACCACGGATTGGCGATTGCACGTTCAGGCAGAGTTCTAACTGCCTGACGGGAAGTCTAGCACGAAACGGAATGCGCCGATCCACGCAATTCCATGCAATCAAAAGCAAAGTGAAGTCCAGCGCGACTTGCACTGTCTTACGCGTAGCGCTTCCGGTGCCAGATCCAGGCGGTACGAAGGATCTCATCCAGCTCCGTATAGCGCGGTTTCCAGCCAAGTTCGCACATTGCCTTTTCTGAGCTGGCCACCAGCGCGGCCGGGTCGCCGGGGCGGCGAGGATGAACCTCGGCTGGAATGGGATGGCCGGTAACGCGCCGCGCGGAATCGATTACCTCTCGCACCGTAAAGCCCTGCCCATTCCCCAGATTGAAGACAAGACGCACCTTTTCTGCCGTAGGCGAAGCGAGGGCATCGAGAGCCAGCAAATGCGCGTCGGCCAGATCAGAGACGTGGATGTAGTCGCGGATGCAGGTGCCATCGTGCGTCGGGTAGTCATCGCCGTAGATGCGGATGCATGCCCGGCGGCCCAACGCCACATCTAGAATCAGTGGGATCAGATGAGACTCCGGCTCATGCGCTTCGCCGCGCGTAATGCCCGCTGGGCCTTCCGGGGCTCCTGCCACGTTGAAGTAGCGCAGGGAGGCAGAGCGAAGGCCGTGGATCCGGTGAAACCAATCCAGCATCTGCTCCACCATGAGTTTGGATTCGCCATAAGTGTTGGTGGGCTTCAAGCGCGCATCTTCAAGAATTGGAACCGATTCCGGCTCGCCATACACAGCCGCCGTGGAGGAAAAAACCAGCCTGCGAGGCCCTTGAGCAAGCATCGCTTCCAGCAAGGCCAGCGTAGACGCTGTGTTGTTCCGAAAGTAGATTTCAGGCCGCTGCATCGATTCACCGGCTTCGATCAGCGCAGCAAAGTGCAACACGCCATCGAAGGGCTCGCCGGAGTTTCGTGCCTCGATGAAAAGGTTTTCAATCCCTGCCCTGTCATCCAGTTCTCCCTGCACAAACTCCACCCCGGCCGGCAACAAATCCCGCCGTCCATGGCTCAAGTTGTCGAATACCACAGACTTGTGTCCGCGCGAGGCCAACTGGCCCGCCACTGTACCACCAATATACCCAGCACCGCCGGTAACCAATAGTTTCACAAAAATGCTGTCCTCCGCGGACGGTTTCCAATACCGTAAGTCTATTACAATAGGTTTAGCCGGTAGGGCCTTGGCCCACACCGCACAGACCGTCCTCAAGGCGGCGCTTTGCAGTATCCCCTTGGTCCTTTAAGCCGAAAAGGAGTTCTCCGCTCGGCATTCGTGCTGAGCCGGTTTGAACTAACCGGCATTCTGGAAGCCGGTATTCTGGAAGTTGGACCTGACATAACTGTTCTCCGTTGTCTTGGACCCGCCATGGAGCGTCTGGATGTCCGGGTTTTTTAGGCTTTACATCACGTCCTGCGTGGATCACCTGTCGCCAGGGGATGCACGCCGCTACTCTGGGTTCGAAAAGGTTGTGCAGGCGACTGCGTGCCGGCCCCTGATAAACGCGTTTTGCCCGCAGCCAGTTAATATACCTGCTGCAGACGGGGATTACCCAGGAAGACTTTCCGCGAATACTGTACTGATCCGCAACCGAAACCGGAAAACCGTGTTAGCCCTGTGCAGGGACTGCGGCACCGGCCCCGTGACCATGGACGGCGAAGACGGTACTTTTTCTACTGAACCATGCGCGCCCGAACAGAGCATCGGGCGCGGATGTGAATGGATAACTTCAGGGGTGGACAGGATGCGGCGTGTGCCCACCGGCCAACATGCAGAATTGCCCGGACAAGACTTTCTTGCCGGCTTGAAGATAGTCCCCGAGGAATGGAATCTATGCCGGTGAATCGCTACCCAGGTGAAACCTATTTGGGCCTGCTTCCGGAGCCGGAAGGGCGCTCTGCATCCTTCATTACGAGCACCGTCGTGAATCTCATGATTTTGGCGTCGGTACTTTATATCGGCATGATGGCCAGGCATATAGTCCAGGAGAGAAAGTATGAGCAGACTCTGCTCATTTTTCCCACCACTCCGCCGCCGCCAAAGATCAAATTCAAAGCGCCGCCACCGCCGCCAAAGCCCGTGGAGCTCCCCAAGCCTCCTCAGATCAAGCTGCAGGCGCCGCGGATCAACGTGCCCAAGCCCGAGCCCAAGCCCGCACTGAAGCCCATCGAGATGGAGGCCAAACTCACTACCCCGCAGATGAAGGCGGCCAAGCCGGCCATCATCCTTGCGCCCCAGCCCAAGGCCGCCCTGACGGCTGCTGCCCCGGCGCAGGTTGCGCAGGCGAAACCCTCCACGGCTCCAGTTCACCTGGGACAGACTTTTGGTGTCACACCGAACCCAAATGCAGTGAGGCCCGCCACAGTGGCAGCGATCGGGAATCCCTACGGCGGGATGACGGGCCCTGCCGTTGCGCCGCGCGGTGTGGTGGGATCAACGGGCATCGGAAATGGAACACGCTCCGGATCGAATGAAGGTGTCGTGGGGCGCGTGGCTTCTGCCGGCATCCCAGGCAGTACCGGAGTGGCCAAAACGGGCATGACCGGCCATGTAGCCTCTGCGGGAATACCTGCCATGACCGCGGTTGCAGCCACGCACACCATGGAAGCCGTCCCGACTTCGACGAATCTTGAGGTGATTTCAAAGCCGCCTGTCGAATACACCACAGAAGCACGGCAGCTGAAGGTGCAGGGGGACGTAATTCTGCGCGTTACATTCACCGCAGGTGGGAAAGTCGTTGTGCATGGAGTCGTTCGGAGCCTTGGACACGGACTCGACGAAGAGGCTCGACGGGTAGCTGAGGAGATCCGCTTCCACCCGGCAACGCGCAACGGTCAGCCCGTCGACTTGACGACCAATATTACCATTACGTTTCAATTGGCGTAAAAACAAGAATGGCAACACACCCGATGGCTTAGGCTTACTTTGATGAGCCGTCCATCGGCAAGTGCGGCATACGGAACGAGACGAACGACCTAGGAGCTATACATGACCTTTCGGAAGATATCTCTTACCTTTTTCACTTTGGCCCTGGGTGTGACTTGGGCGCACGCGAAGAAGGCTCCGCAATTTGAAGCGACCCATCCGCTGACTGCCGATCAAGCCGCCCTCGTGCAGAAGGCCATTGCGCAAGAGAAAGTGCTCATCAAGAACATTCAGCAGCATACTCCGCTGGTGGAAACCTACATCCAGGACACCCGGCCGGATGCGAAACTCTACGAGGTCCCCGTCGATGACCAATACACCCTGAGCCGGGTTGACTTCGGCAAGACGTTCTATGACAAGACCTACCAGCCACGCGAGACAGCTGCGCGCCGCGGCTTCTTCAAGGGCTCGTTGTCAGCCATCGCGGGACTTACCACCGCACTCGGGCTCGACAAGCGATTCACCTACAACCCGACCGGATTTATGCAGATGATGTTTCTCGATCCGAGCGGATTCGACCAGCAGCACTATGCCTTCTCCTTTGTGCGCCGGGAGTTCCTCGGTTCCGTCCGCACCTGGGTCTTTGACGTGCATCCCAAGGTTGCCGGAATGGGCCGATTCTATGGCCGCATGTGGATCGAGGATCAGGACGGCAACGTGGTCCGCTTCAACGGCACCTATACGGGGCCTTCCTCTGAGAACGACTCGCGCTACTACTTCCACTTCGACAGCTGGCGCATGAATGTACAGCCCGGCGTCTGGCTTCCTGTTGAGATTTATGTCGAAGAGTCGAACCGCGCCGAGGGCGAAAAGTCTCTCGGCCTCAAAGCTCAGACCCACTTCTGGGGGTATTCCCTCAAGCTGCCGACTCGCGACAGCGAAAACGTCAGCATGAAAATTGAAGATGCGGTCGACAAGAGCGACGACTCGCAAGACGTCAGCCCTCTGCAGGCAACGCGCGATTGGGTCACGCAGGCGGAGAATAACGTGATTGACCGGCTGGAAGAAGCAGGCCTGGTTGCTCCTGTTACTACGGGCGGATATGAAACTCAGGTTCTGGACCAGATTGTCATCAACCTTGCAGTCCCGAATAATCTGGCTTTCTCTAGCCCGGTGCACTGTCGCGTATTGCTGACCGATACGGTGGAAGCAACGACAGTGGGCAATACGATCCTCATCAGCAAGGGCCTGCTCGACACGATGCCCAATGAGGAATCGATCGCCTCGGTTGTCGCAATGGAACTGGCCCACATCGCGCTCGGTCACCACATTGATACACGCTACGCCTTCAACGACCGACTACTATTCCCGGACGAGTCAACCTTTACGCGCATCAACATGTATCACACGGATGCGGACAACACCGCGGCTGCCAAACAGGGCCAGACTTACCTGCAAGCCTCCATGTACAAGGACAAGCTGGCCAGCGCGGGTCTCTACTGGGAACAACTGGCCGATCTCGGCAAGGCCCTCAAGGCTCTAAACTCGCCCAAGCTCGGCGACAGCCTTCTAAAAGCCGACGGCACGCCCTGGATGGCAGATTTGGCCCGCAGTGCGCCTAAGATCAACTGGGACGATCTTAACCAGCTTCCCGCTCTTCCCTTGGGCAGCTGGCTGAAGACGGACCCTTGGGATGACAAGGTGCATATGCTCAATGCAAAGCGCTATGCGCCGATGAACGCACGGGACAAGATGCCGCTCGAAGTGACGCCCATCTACTTCAAGCTGCAACGCTACGAAGCAGCCAACCCCGCACCCGCATCGGCGACGCCTGCACAGTCTGCCGGCAACAACCCGCAGGCGCCATCTACCGCCGCACCGGCAGCGGACCAACAACCTGCTGCCCCTGCGGCCGCCCAGCAGTAACCACCGAGCCGGAGCCCGGACCGTCCAGCATAGAGGGCGGTCCGGGGTCCACCGGCCAGCTCCCCAAGAGAGCACAACAGAAAGAAAATCCTTTAGGATTGGATGTTCCACGTGCAAATCAAGCCATTTATTTTTGTAGCAATCGCCTGCCTGTTCACCGCAGGCACCGTGACCATGCATGCCCAGGTTGCGCCTTCGGCCAGACGCGGGCAACTCGCGATCACCGCAGGCGGCATGTTCTCAGCGTTTCAACCGGATTACGCCGGAAACGGAATTGCCAAGGCTGGTCCCAACGAACTGTTCGGCATCGGCGCCTATGTGGATGTCCATCTCCGTCGCTGGGTTGAAGTGGAGGCCGAGGGGCGCTGGAATCGCTTCAACGAGTACCTCAGCATCAGCCAGGACAACTACCTCATCGGTCCCAAGGTGCCGATTCACGAGTTCCGATTCATGCACGCCACGCCCTACGGCAAATTCCTCATTGGCATGACCAACATGAACTTCGAGTACGACTACGCCTATGGCCGCTTCACCACGGTGGCTTATGGCGGCGGCGTGGACCTCAAGCTGAGCAAGCGCCTCAGCTACAGGCCTGTCGATTTCGAGTATCAGCAGATGCCGAACTGGGTCCGTGGCACGCTTTCGCCTTACGGATTCAGTACCGGATTCGGCTACAGGATCTTCTAAGAGCCTGTTTACGATCTATGGTCCTGTTGCGGCGAGGGTATCCGGAGAGCCATATGCGTCCGCATTTCCGGTGCGGTAATCGAGGAGGATGGAGCCAAGAAAGCCGTATCCAAGCGATGTGAGCCGGGAGCAGTTCGAATCGATTCGTCCAATCCTGGAGGGCGTTCGCAAGCGCACCAAACCGCGCACGGTGGATTTGCATGAAGTCTTCAACGCGGT